>QHQU01000014.1 GCA_003219925.1 Verrucomicrobiota bacterium | reverse complement strand
TTTCGCGTTTACGCTCCGGCGAAGTGGAATTCGACGGCGGTGCACGCGCTTTCGAAACTAGCGTGGTCGTGTGCGATTTGGCCAATAAATACGATCTCGCTGATACCGACGAGCCCGGTGTGGTGGCGAAGGCCAGCGAAAAATTCACCGCGCGCGCGGCTGAACTGTTGCGCGAAGCCGGCGCTTACCTCCATGCCGCCGATGGCGAAGGGGTCGTTGCCGTGTTTGGATTTCCAGGGGCGCTGAACGATCACGCCGAGAAAGCGGTGCGCGCCGCCTTCGATCTCGCGCGCGCGTTCGCGGAGAACTCAAGCGGCAGCAACGGCCAGAACGCCGCTGCCGGCGCGCATGTGGGCGTCAGCTCCGGCTCGATGATTACCGCGCCCACAGAGGAAAAGCAGGACATTTTTGTTCTGGGCGAGCCGATTGAGTTAGCCCGACGCTTTTGCGTTGCCAATCGCTTTTACGGCTCGCGGATACTGATCGGGCCGCGCACCTTTGAGTTGGCCAACAACGCCATTGTTGCGCGCCCGATCGATTTTCTCAGCGGCGTTAATGCGCAGGAGCGACATGAAATTTACGAGCCACTTGCCTTTACCGCCGACGCGCCGAGCGAGTTAGTAGCGCGACGCGATTCGTTTTGGAACGGCGTCGTGCTCTACCGCGAACAACGCTGGGCCGAGGCCTATAGCGAATTCCAAAAGGCGCGCGGACCGAACCACGAGGAAGATGCCCCGCTCAATCTTTACCTGCGCCGCCTCGAGCCGCTCACGCTGCATTTAATGGAATCCCCGGCGCAATAGCCGGTCCGAGTCGGACTGGCCGATCCGAGTTTTGAAAAGGACCGAGTATCCAGAGGCGCTTCGTGATTTGATCACGCAATTACGGCAAATGCCGGGCGTCGGGCCGCGCTCGGCCGAGCGCATTGCCCTCTGGATGGTCCAATCACGTCGCGAGCAGCCGGAACAAATCGCGGCCGCGATTTCAAAAACGCGCGCCCAGATTCATCCGTGTAGACTTTGTGGCTTTTTCGCAACGGACGAGCTTTGCGAAATTTGCCGCGACGATTCGCGGTCGAACGAGTTGCTCTGCGTGGTTGAACAACCGACCGATATTCTTCCACTGGAAAAAACGAGCGCTTTTCGCGGGCGCTACCACGCACTCGGCGGCCGGATTGCGCCTCTGGATCACGTCGCGCCGGAGGATTTGCGAATCAAAGAGCTCTTCGATCGAATCGAGCACGAAAAATTCTCGGAAATTATTTTCGCGCTCGCGGCTGATGTCGAAGGCGAAGCAACCACGAACTATTTGGTCGAGTTACTGAAAGGAAAACCGGTAAAGTTAACAAGGATTGCACATGGCTTGCCCGCAGGTGGTGGCCTTGAGTCGGCCGACGAACTCACGCTTTACCAAGCGCTGACCGGACGAACGAAGCTTTAAATAAATGCCACCGCGCTGTAGTGGCGGCCGTGTCGGCCGCATGAAGCCAGCGATCGCAGATTTGCGGGCGGCACGCCCGCCCCTACAGAACCAATCCATTATTATGGCTAAGGCTGTAGCAACCGTGTCGGCCGCAATTTGACTTTTGTAACCATTTTAACGTTGTAACTTTTATTCGATGTCCTGCGCGAAAATTGATCCTTCGCTCCACCAGGCCCAAAAGCCGCCCTGGATCAAAGTGCGGCTGCCATCGAATCCCATTTTCTTTTCCACGAAAGCGCTGATTTCCGATTTGCGATTGCACACGGTTTGCGAAAGCGCGCAGTGCCCGAATCGCTGGGAATGCTGGAGCCAGGGCACAGCGACCATGATGATCGCGGGTGATCGCTGCACACGCGCCTGCGGATTTTGCGCGGTCACAACGGCGAAACCGTTTGCTCTGGAAGAAGACGAACCGCAACGCGTCGCCGAAGCCGTGCGGCGAATGAAATTGAAACACGTCGTCATCACCGCGGTCGCGCGCGACGATTTGAAGGACGGCGGCGCGAATCACTTCGCTCGGACCATCGGTGCCATTCGCGAAATGGACCCCAAAATTGTGATCGAAGTGTTGGTGCCCGATTTTCATGCCCGGGATTGGTGCATTCAGATCGTGCTCGACGCCGCGCCCGACATTTACAATCACAACATGGAGACGGTCGAGCGTCTGACGCCGATGGTGCGTTCGCGTGCGAAATACCGGACTTCGCTGCGGGTTTTGAAACGCGCGAAAGAGCTTTCGCCACAAGCGGTGACGAAGAGCGGCGTCATGCTTGGACTGGGTGAGACCGAATCGGAGTTATTTCAAACGATGGATGATTTGCGCGAAGTGGGGGTGCAGGTACTCACCATGGGCCAATACCTTCGCCCGACTCCGCAACATCTGCCGGTGGTTGAATATATCGCGCCCGCTCAATTCGAATTCTTCGGCGAAATTGCACGCAAAAAAGGATTCGAACATGTCGCCTCAGGTCCGCTCGTGCGCAGTTCCTATCATGCGGCCGATTTTCATCCCGTCGTTCGTTAGTGATGGAACGCGATCGTTCGCGAATCGCGGCGGTGATTCCCGCCTATCAAGAGGAAAAACACGTCGGTGAAGTAGCGCAGCGGACGCGGGCGCAGTTGGAAAATGTTCTCGTGGTTGATGACGGATCAACTGACACGACGGCGGAGCGGGCGCGATCCAGCGGAGTCGATGTCGTTATTCACCCGCAAAACCGCGGCAAAGGTGAATCGATCAAGACCGGGCTGCGCTATTGGCTCGAGCGCGGCAGCGAATACGTCGTGCTCCTCGACGCCGACGGGCAGCATTTGCCGGAAGAGATTTCGCGTTTTGTAGACAGCGCCGCGTCGGAGTCGAACGCGAAAATTTTCATTGGCTCGCGCATGAACGACACCAGCGCGATGCCGCTGGTGCGGCGGATTGTGAACCGGTACATGAGCGGCGAAATCAGTCGCGTCTGCGGGCAGCAGATTCCGGATACGCAATGTGGCTTTCGCATGCTGCATCGCGATATCATTCCGGAAGTTCTGAGCGGCGCCAGCCGGTTCGAGTACGAGACCGAAATGCTCATCATCGCGAGCAGGAAAGGCCATCGCGTCGCATCGGTTCCAATCTCGACCGTCTACTCCGACGAAGTCAGCAGCATCAATCCGGTGCGGGATACCATGCGTTTCTTCAAATTGATGCGGCGCTATCGGAATCTGTAGCGGCAGCCGTGTCGGCTGCACATTTCGAAAGAGCACGCCTCCACAATCACTCGCAGTTGTGACAAAACTCTTTCGCGTTTCCCCGCTCCGTCATCCGAAGCGCAAGCGAGGGACCTCGCCAATGGTTCTGGGGCACGCAAGCCTCGGTTGCACAGTCATTCTGCACTCGTGAGGTCCCTCGACCTCTCCGCGTCTCGGGGATGACGGACGCGATCGGGAAACGCCTGCGCTGCCGAGATTAAATCAAACCGCGGCGCTTGAAGTCGCCGATATTTTCGCCGGCCGAGCGCTCGATCATCTCGATGGTGAACTTGAGCAGGCAAACTTCCCAAGCCTCATCCACTCCCTGGATGATCGCGCCATTCGGATCACTGGCGCTCTCCACTACCCGCCGAGTGCGATCGATGACCGATTGTAACGAGGCGCTCACGGTTTCTTCCATGACGCCAGATTTGCGAAATTGAAACCCGTAACGCAACACCGCGATCTGCTGCGCATGCTCGCGCAGCCGGTCCACGTACTTCTGCGCTTTTTCACCAAACCCTTCGAGCATCATTCGGCAAAAGTACTCCGGGCTGAGAATCTTCGGACGCTCGGCTTCGATGCGGCCGGTGCGAATGCGGACCTGATCGACCCGGTCCATCAGCTCGGAAATGAGATGAAATTCAAAGCTGGTGTTGCCAAATGTCGCGATCTGCCGTTCCGGCGCGAGAATAACCTGCGTATTCTCAATGGCGTATTCGATGTCGTCCTGTTTCAAATTATGCGAGCGACAATACGACGAAGGCGGCGCGAATTCCAGAAGTGGTAATTGGCAGCGAATTCTCGACCGACCAAGGTCGATCGGACAGAGCCTCATTATACGATCCAACTAGGCGCTATTTTTTCTCTACGAGCGCCAGGAACGCTTCGTAGCCTTCATCTTTCATTCGTTCTATCGGAATGAAATGGAAAGCGGCCGAGTTAACGGCGTAGCGTTGCCCTGTCGGCGAAGTTGGGTCGGCAAAGAGATGGCCAAGGTGGGCACCGCTGCGTTTGGCACGGACCTCAGTGCGCTGCATGTCCCGGGAGGTATCCACTTCTTCGACCACGAGATCTTTAGAGATTGGTTTGGTAAACGTGGGCCGGCCGGTGCCGCCATCGAATTTGTCGAGCGAAGTAAAGAGTGGTTCGCCGGTGATGACATCGACGTAAAGGCCGACACGCTCGTTGTCCCAGAACTCATTCTGGAAGGCGGTCTCGGTGCCATTCTCGCGCACGACAAAATACTGCTCCGGCTTCAATCGCCTTTTCAAAGTCGCATCGTTCGGCACCGGCCGGTTCGGATCGAAACCGGTGGCCTCCTTTTTTTCCTGGTGCGAGAGAATAAAAAAATAAACGGCCCCGGCAGCGAGCACAGTCGCGATGGCGACGCCAATGTAAGTGCTGAGCGTCGATCTTTCCTCGCTGGTGATTCGGCCGCCGACCATGACCATGAAATTGAATCAGAAATCCGCCACCGTCGTCACTTCTTTTTCTCAAACAAAATTTTCGGCAAAAGACGCGCTCTCCAGGGATCCGCTGGAATTCTATCTTCGGTGAAGGCCGCGGTGGCTGCGTTTGAAGATTTGCAGGCGGCACGCCTGCCCCTACAGATTCAGGTTCGCTTCAGATCCCGGGCTCGATTAGCGGCGAATCTGGCGGTGCTTCGGCGGCGAGCGGTTTAGTCGCGCGCCAGCGCAAAACCGCTTCGGCTGAAACAAGGACAAGCGCGAACCAAATGAGAAGGAAGGTAATGAAATGCTGGCGGGTGAATGTCTCGTGATAAACAAAAAGCCCAAGAACGAAACTAATGCTGGGCGAGAGATACTGAAGAAAACCAATCGTGACTAATCGCAAATGACGGGCGGCGTAACCGAACCAGATCAGCGGGACGGCGGTCACGATCCCGCTTGTCGTTAGGATCGCGGAAAGGGAGAGGTGTGAGGGTCCAAAGGTCAACGTGCCGCGATTGGCGAGGAGAACGAGATAAACCAGGGCCAGCGGCAGGAGAAAGAGCGTTTCCAAAAACAGCCCGGGAATGGCAGCGGTGCCGGACTGCTTCCGCAGCAATCCGTAGAGGCCGAAACTGGTGCAAAGCCCTAGCGCGATCCACGGGAAATGGCCGTAACCAAAGGCAAGAATAGAGACCGCGACCAAAGCAATGAGAATGGAAGCGGTCTGCCAGGCGCTGAGTCGCTCGCGCAAAATAAAGGCGCCAAGCAGGACGTTCACGATTGGGGTCATGAAATAGCCGAGGCTGGTTTCGAGGACGTGACCGATGTTGACCGCCCAAATGAAGAGCAGCCAATTCAGGCCAACCATGATACCGCTGCCCAAACAAAAAAGTGCGCTCCGTCGCCTGCGAAGGTTGCCGATGACTTCACGCCAGCGCTCTTGCCAGCTGAGCAGAAGGCCGAGAAACACAATGGTCCAGACGAAACGATGCGCGAGAATTTCCAAGGCTGGGACCCTCGAAAGCAATTTCCAATAAATTGGCACCAATCCCCACGTTGCGAAGGATGCAACTGCAGCGATGAAGGCAGACGTGTGTTGCGGATCGCCTCCACCGGACCTGGCCATCTCGCTCGTATTTCATCAATCCTATTAGTTCGCAACCCTTCACTTGCTGGCGATGCGATAGTTTGTAATGACGGAATGCTGGAGCTGATCGCGTGAAATCGTTTTCTGCCGAACTGAAGCGCCGCAAGGTCCATCGCGTTGCCATCGCCTACGCCGTCGCCGCCTGGTTGCTCATTCAAATTGCAACGCAAGTTTTTCCGTTCTTCGAAATTCCAAATTGGGCGGTGCGCCTGATTGTGCTCGTGTTGGTGCTGGGTTTTCCAATCGCTCTCACGCTGTCGTGGATATTCGATCTGACTCCGCAGGGAATCAGGCGCACCGAGGACAGCGACAGAAGTTTGGCCGCGTTGCCGGTCGGCCCCGCCGCAATCCGCAATATTCCGGAAAAAAGCATCGCCGTTCTTCCGTTCGAAAATTTGAGTGACGACAAAGAGAACGAATACTTCGCGGCCGGCGTACACAATGACATTCTCTCGAACCTGGCGAAGGTCGCCGACCTTAAGGTCATCAGCCGCACCTCGGTACAGCAATTCAAGAGCGGCACGCGCAATTTGCGTGAAATCGGACTGGCACTGGGAGTAGCCCATATTCTTGAGGGCACGGCACGCCGGGCCGGCAATCGCATCCGGGTGAATGCTCAGTTGATTGATGCGCGGAGCGATGCCCAACTTTGGGGAGAAACATTCGATCGCGAGATTACCGATCTGTTCGCGCTGCAAAGCGAACTGGCGCAACGCATCAGCCAGGAGTTGCGGGCAAATCTTTCGGCCCGCGAGAAAACGAACCTGCAAACCCATCCCACCCGCGACATCCTTGCCTACGAACTTTTCCTGCGCGCACGCGAGCTATTTCATTGGGCCGGGAGCGGCTATTCCTACGACAAAGGAGCAGATGCGCTGCGTTTGATCGATGAGGCAATTAAGCGTGATCCGCAATTTGCGCTGGCCTACGGCCTGGCCTCGCGTCTGCACTCTGAATTGTTTTGGTTTGGCTACGATAAAAGCGCATCGCGTTTGGAAAAGGCGAAGGCGGCCGCCGACGCTGCGCTCAAACTTCAGCCGGACCTGGGCGAAGCGCATCTCGCGAAGGCCTTTTACTATTATTATGGATTCCGGCAATATGATGTTGCCCAAAAGCACGTCACCGATGCAATTCGGGCGATTCCCAACGACGCCGACGTGCTCAATACCGCTGGAGCGATCGCCCGCCGAGTCGGAAGATGGAATGAAGCGGCCAGTACTCTGGAGCAAGCGCGGGATCGCGACCCTAGAAATCTTTCGGTGCTGTGGAGTTTGTTCGAAAGTTATCTCGCCTTGCATGAATACACCAAGGCAGACGGAACAGTAAACGACGCGCTTTCCGTTTCGCCCAGCGCGGACTTTTTTGTCCTGGCCCGCAGCGCGATTGCCCTATTTCGCGATGGCGACACTGCTCCGCTGCGTTCCGCCCTACGGAAAATCCCGCGCAGTTTTGATCCTGGCGGGGCAACAAGCACGATCGGGCTCCGTCTGAGTCTGATGGAACGTGACGTGGAGGAGGCAGATCGTGTGCTTGCCGCCTGCACGCACGAAAAACTCGATGACAATGGTTTGAGCGGAGTCGCCGGGGCACTTGACGGTTATACCGTCCCGAAAAGTTGGTACGCAGGATTAATTGCCCAAGCTCGCGGTAACGAATCGTCCGCGCGTGCCGCTTTCGAGCAGGCCAAACGGGTGGTGCGAGATGATCTGGTGCAATCCCCGAACGACGCTAAAACGCTTGCAATGCTGGCATTAATTCACGCTGCCGTGGGAGAGAAGAACGAGGCGCTTGGCGCCGCCACCCGCGCCGGGGAACTATTGCCTATCGCGAAAGATTCGTTCGACGGACCGATCCTTGCGACAACGCTAGCGGCAGTTAGCGCGAAGCTCGGCGAAAAGGACTTGGCAATTCGGCGACTGGAATCGCTAGTCGGTGTTCCAAATGGGCCGACTCCTGGAACCTTACGAGTAGAACCGGAGTGGGATTCTTTACGCGACGATCCCCGTTTTAAAAAACTGGCTGAGGTCGCTTAATTCACATCTCGTCGGGAGAAGCACATTCAGATCTTCCCGATCACTCCGCACAGCCTCTTCGGCGAGACGCCGAAGACAAGATGCGAGACGCCTGCACACGGCGGGCAGGGAGTGCACTACCCAATCCGCTTGAAGTTAGCCGGTTGTGTATTGCCCGCATAGTTTACCCCGGACTGATCGCGAGTCGGGAGCGTGAACCAAAAGGTGCTTCCTTTTCCGGGTTCGCTCTGAACGCCGATCTTTCCTTGGTGCGCTTCCACCGCAAGCCGGCAAAAGGCGAGCCCCAGGCCAGTCGAATGCCGATGTTGGCGGCCACTTTTTGTTTGTCCAAATTTTTCAAAGATGTGTTCGTGCTGATCGCGTGGTATCCCCTCGCCGTTGTCGCTGACCGAAATGGCGACATCAGCTCCCGTGCGCTCAACATTTATCCGGATTGTTCCATCTGATTTTGTGAATTTCAGCGCATTGCTGATGAGGTTCTCAAGAATCCGCCGGATCACATCAGGGTCGCAAGAGACTACCACTGGCTCGGGCGGCATCTCGCAGCGGAGGGCGCGACCTCGTAGGACAGGGGCAAATCGATCCGCAGCCTGGCGCGCGATCTCCGCGAGGTCGTGATCTTGTAAGCGAAGTGGCATTTCACCCGCCTCGAGCCGACCGACATCCAGAAGCGTAGTGATCATGTCGCGCATGTCATCCGCGCCCCGTTTTGCCCCAGTGACACACTCTGCTTCGTCCGGATCCAGTTTATCAGAAGCCATCCGTTCCAGTATATCGACGTAGCCGGTAACCAAGGTCAGAGGAGAGCGCAGATCATGAACGATCATATGGGTGAGATCATCCCGCGTTTGCAACGTCGACCGAAGTCTGGTTTTCTCGATACGCTCAAAGATGAAATCCGAAACTAGGCAGAAGAAAACGATCGAGTTGAGGGCCAGGAGTGGCGCCAAGCAGGGAAGATAAAGATTTTGGTGGTTGTAAAACCAAAGGGCGAAAAATGGTGTGGCGATGTCAATCCCCCCGAGAGCGAGCAAGCGCAGCCACGGGGACCGGATGCTTAGCCACAAGGCAGTTGCGAGGATGGCGGTTAGTATCGTCACAACTGCCCTGGCAAACGGCGAAAGGTCTCTGACCGATTCGCGATGGAGCAGGCTATTGAGAACGTTGAGGTGGACCTCGGCCCCTGGCATCGGGCCAAACGGCGTTAGCAATTCATCCTTCTGCCACTTTCCTTCCGCCCCGATGACTACGATCTTGTCGCGGACGAGCTCGCCGGAGCGGTAATTGTGTTCCCAGTATTCCGGAACAAAGATTTCGAAGAGCGGACGTGGATGAAAAGCGGTTCGAGGCGGGCCGGTGAACCGGATCAGATGCTCGGCGAGATCGTTTGGAATCAGTTCCGGGTGCCCGGCTTTTGAAACAACCCGTGCCGACAATGAGAGGTAAGTCGCGATCGAATTCTCGCGCTCACGAAAAGCAACCCGATATTGAGCTCCGCGCACAACTTTGTTTTCATCAGCAAAAAAATTCGTGAATCCGACACGCTCATCTTGCGTCGGTGTCTTTGGGATCAACGTTTCGGCCGGCGGCTCGTAGCTGGAAGGAATTCTGGATGATCGCTCGACGTTGTCAGGAGAAACGAAATTGCTTCCAATAACCGCCTGAGGCTTGAATCGCTCCAGTGTGACACGAAAAGCATCATCACCGGGGGCGGAAGCGGAAAATAGGCAATCGAAAGCGACAACCTTTGCACCGGCGCGGACGAGACGGTCCAGAATCAGGGCATAGATTTCGCGGTTCCAAGGCCAACCTTTGCACATGATCTCGAGGGCGCGGCGCGATCCGGGATCGCGTGAACTGGACGAGAATAACCCTTGAAGGTCGAGTGTTTCATCCAGGCTTACGGAATCGGAATCAATGGCGAGGAAGAGCAGGTCTGGATTAGCCGGAGTTGTGCGGCCGGAGCGGGCGATGGCGTCCCGCACCCGAGATTCGGTCTGCCCGTAATAGCTGGGAGAGGTGAAATCCAGCAAAGTCGCGGCTGTGGCACAAAGCGTTGCAAGGAGAAGGACGACCAGGGTGCACCTAGGGGGCATGATGGTCAGACGCAACGGGAAAAATGCGGATAGAAGCCGCACTTTCAGCTGCGTCCCACGGATGGGGTCGACTGGTGGGTCCTGGGGTTCTCGGGATGAGGCCAAAACTGGTTGGTGATTCGATTCTAAATATATAATTTATATCACAATCGCGGGGATATCTATGCTCAAGACCAGGTTTGCTCTAGCCGCTGTCGCCCTCTATTCCGGCATCTTTGTTGAGCAATCCATTGCTAGCCCTCTCACCTCCGCCGAGGTCACCAAAATCATCAACCGGGTCAGCGTGATCGAGCCCGCAAAAGGCGATCGTCCCGCTGCCTTGCGTGATGTCATCAAAGATGATCTCGGTCTACAGACGGGCGCCAGATCCCGCTCGGAGTTGCTTTTTCAGGATAACACCCTGACGCGCCTCGGTGCGGAGACATTCTTCAGTTTCAAAACCGGCACACGGGATATGACTCTGGAGAAAGGATCCATGCTTCTGCAAGTGCCGAAAGGATTAGGCGGAGCGAAAATTCACACCGCGGCGGTCACGGCGGCCATCACTGGCACAACGATAATGATGGAATATAGCCCTGGGAAGTACCTCAAGGTCCTGGTGCTCGAAGGTAGCTTGCGTTTATCGCGAAACGGATCCTTTGGTGATTCAGTAGTTTTGCATCCGGGAAAAATGGTGATCATGCGACCGGACGCAAAAAAGATTCCCGCCCCGATCG
>QHQU01000262.1 GCA_003219925.1 Verrucomicrobiota bacterium | reverse complement strand
CCGGTCTCGATCGTTCTGGTGGTGGCCGTCCTGCTCTACATGGATTGGAAATTTACCCTGGCCACGCTCGTCCTCTTCCCTAGCTGCATCGTGCCCATTCGGATTTTTGGCCGCCGCGCCCGACAAGCGGTGCAGAACCAGCAGGAAAACATGGGACAGATGGTGGTGACGATGCAGGAAACGTTTGCCGGCATTCGCGTGGTCAAGTCCTTTGGTCGCGAGGCCCACCAGGTGAAAAGTTTTTCGCGCAGCACCATGCTCCAATTCCGCAACGTCATGCGCATGGTCAAATCGATGGAGGTGACGGGGCCGTTGATCGAAGTCCTGGGAGCAATGGGCTTTGGCCTTGCTCTGCTCTACGTCTATGTCACTAACCTTTCCGCTGGGCGTTTCCTCGCCCTGATCGGCGGTATTTTCCTTCTCTACGACCCGGTTAAAACACTGAGCAAAATGCACATCGTCATGCAACGTTCAGTCGCAGCCACCGTCGGCATTTTTGGAATTCTGGACACACCCTCCACCATTCAGGATCCCCCGGACGCCGAAAGTTTGGATTCGTGCGATGGTCGCATCGATTTTCAAAACGTCACCTTTCGCTACACCGGGACATCGAGTGACGCGGTGAAGAATTTAAACTTGCAGATCGAGCCGGGTAAAAGCTACGCGCTCGTGGGCGCGAGCGGCGCGGGCAAGAGCACCATTCTTTCGCTTATCCTCCGGCTATACGATCCTACCGCTGGGGCTGTGCGCATTGATGGACACGATTTGCGCAAAATCACTCAGCAATCATTGCGGCAACAAATCGGCCTGGTGACGCAAGACACATTTCTGTTTCACGATACCATCTACAACAACATCCTTTTCGGCCGCCTCGATGCTACCCGGGAGGAAGTTTACGCAGCAGCGCAAATGGCTTATGCGCACGATTTCATCCTGGAACAGCCGCAAAAATACGACACCGTCGTTGGCGATAAAGGGATGCTCCTGTCCGGCGGGCAGCAGCAACGCCTTGCCATCGCGCGCGCCGTTTTGAAGAACGCGCCCATCCTTCTTCTCGACGAGGCCACTTCCGCGCTCGATTCCGAATCGGAAAAACAAATTCAAATGGCGTTGCAGACCCTCGCCGCGGGCAAAACCGTGGTAGCGATTGCCCATCGGCTTTCCACCATTTTGTCTTGCGATCAAATCGTGGTGATGGATCGCGGCCACGTGAAAGAGGTCGGCACGCACGCCGAACTGCTGGCCAAATCCGGCTACTATCGGCATCTCTACGATCTGCAATTCAATCGCGGCGCCGAACATAAGGATCCGCAGCCGGAAGAATTGTTCGAGGTTGTCAGCTGAGTCCGTCAGCTCGAGCGGAAGTCGAGGGATCCCGCGGAAGTTACCTTTAAGATTTCGCAACGGCATCCTTCGACTTCGCTCAGGATGACGAGACGATTTGATCAAACTGCGCGCGAAGTTTCGTCTGCGCCGAGTCATTGAGCACAGCGCGCATCGTCATTTCCGGCAACGGGGGCAATTCAACCCAGGAGCGGCAACCGCTGAATCGCTTTCCATTTTGCAAAACCCAGACTGGGGAAATTTCAAAGACGCGAACGAAGGCGACATTCAGTCTGTCGCCTTTGTAGCCGAAACGTTCCCGCACCAGCTCGGGCGAGAGGATGTGCAACGGAGCCAGTGCTTCCGCGATTGCGAGTGAATTAATCCGCACCGCCCGCTCCACTCTTGCATACCACCGAATTGCGACCGTGCTGCCCGGCACCGGAATATCAGCCGCTGCAATCCGTACTTTCGCGATCTGCTCATGGAAGAACGTCGGAAACAAGAAGAACTCGCGATGCCGAAATGAAAAGCCGCCGCGCCCCTCCGCAATTCCGCCTTTGCGCAAAATTACCGATTGGCGTCCGCGTCCGAGGGCATCGCACACAAGTGACCATTCCTTAAAACCGGCGCTTTCCATTTTTCGCACTGCAAATTAGCGTTGTC
>QHQU01000261.1 GCA_003219925.1 Verrucomicrobiota bacterium | reverse complement strand
TGATCGAAGCACCACCGGGCATCTGGAGTAGTTGGGTGCTCGATACCGAAAGTTATCATCGATGCTCGCAGCAGTTGCTCAACCTGCCTCATCGCCGCGGTGAGCACGCTGCGTTGCTGATCTGACAGTGATTCCAGAATGTTTGTGGCCAGTTCATCGGATCGCCGTTCAAGCTCGGCGCGTTCTGCCAACCCGGCCTTAGTGAGAAAAATCTGGCGCAACCTCCGGTCTTCCTGAACTACGCGAGTCCTGATAAGCCTTTGTTTTTCCAAAGAGCGCAATACCCGACTGAAATAGCCCGAATCAATTCCAAGGCGGCTTCGCAGTGCACGGACTTCGGCTCCCTGCGATCCGATCTCCCAAAGCAACCGAGCCTCACCGATTGGGCGGTCCCGCTTCAAAAACCGATCGTCCAAAGCGCCAATGCGCTCGGCCACAATTCGGTTAAAGCTCCGCACTTGCTGAACAGCGCCCGTATCCATCGATCTCTGACTATAGTCAGAGATCATCGAATAGTCAAGTTTCACCTTTACGACAGCGCGAGTCGGGTCGCCGGAAAGTGTTCATTGAAAAGAAGTGCACACACCTCACCGCCATATGGCATTTTCCTTTCACATTTTGAATTCGGTTCAGATCATGACGACCAACTGTTTTTTCCCGAACCAGTGATGTGCGTACGGTTCGGCATTAAATGCCTCGACTTCTTGGTCCGTCATTGCCGCCGGTTTACACGCATGGGGGCTCCCTTCGAGGTCTGAGACACCAGCGCGGACGGCGGAACCTCGATTTCGCCGCTTGCGATGTAGGCCGTGGCACTACCAACGTTGACAGAGGTCACGACGTTCCCACTCTTACGAGCCTCCGCTTCAATTTGGCTTCGACGCCCCATCGAGACACCTTGCTGGATCGAAAGACGATAGTCCGTCCCGGCAAAATCGGGCTTCGATGCCATCGCCCGACTAGGGCTGAACAAGCGCTGCCCGTCGCGGCATCTTCTTCAACGCCCAGCGCGGGTGCCCACATGCGAGCATAGAGCTTGCCGCCATCCCGTGCCGGCTTGCTGCTCTTAGCCTTGCCTCCCTTACGGCAGATATTCCTTGGGCAGCGGTGCAGTGGCCGACTCGGCCTGCACCATGATGCCCGTAACTCGCCAGCCGCCGGCTTCTTTGATCGCTTGGATACTGTTGATGCCGCGCGCGACTTGCTTGCCGTCGCTGTACAGCGCGTAGCTGCTCCATAAGTGCGCGATGTTGCCGTAGCGCTCAATGTGAAATTTCAGCTGCTTTTCTTCCAGCATGACGTGGCCACGGGCTTTGACGCGGGCGATCCAATCGTCCAAGGTCTGGAGCGCATAAGTTGGCGCTCCGTCCGCGCCGAGTGACACGAACATCATGCGCGCTTCGGGTATCAACAGGGCCTTCATGCAGGCTCGATCCTTGTCCGCGGGCCCGGTGATTGCCGCATCGATCGCGGCGGGAATGCCCTTGGGTTCCGAAGGCAACGCACAGCCGGCATCCGGCGCCTGCGCCATCGCACTTCCGGCGAGCGCGCCGGCCAGAATCGTCGCTGAAAATAGTGTCCGCAGCATTTTTTCTCCTTCGTGAATTACGACTCAAGCGCAAACGGCGGCACATCGATCTCGCCGCTTGCGATGTAGGTTGTTGCGCCGCCTACGCTGACAGAGGTCACCACGCCGTCGCGCTTCCGCGCTTCCGCTTCGATATCGCTTCGGCGCCCCATCAAGACGCCTTGCTGGATCGAAAGGCGATAGGCCATCCCGCCAAAATCGGGCTTCGATGCCATTGCCCCGACGAGGCCGGCACAAGCGGCACCTGTCGCGGAATCTTCTTCGATGCCCAGCGCGGGTGCCCACATGCGAGCATAGAGCTTGCCGCCATCCCGTAGATTTCCCGCGAAGAAGAAGACGTGGGGAGACCACGCGCGCGAGAGCGTTGCCGCCCAGGCCGCCCGATTGATCGTCGCCCGATCGACGACCTCGTTCGAGCTCAGTTGTGCAAAACAGAAAGGAACACCGACGCCCGCGAAAAAGACTTGGCTCACCTCGGCGGGCTCGATGGATAGGACGGCGGCGAGATCAGTCGGAGAGGGTGCGCCGGTCGGTGCCTCAATCTTCCCCGATAACGTCAACGTGCCGTGGAACCCCCCGTTTCGCTGGGCGACGTCAACCGTCACGGCACCGACATTCTCCTCCAGAATGAGGCGGATTGGATCACCAAGCCCTACATGCTGTTTCATCACAAGCGCACAGGCTGTGCCGACCGAGGGATGCCCCGCGACGTCGAGCTCCGTCCGAGGTGTGAAGATGCGCACTCGACACGTGTTCGCAGGATCCTTCTTCGGCAGGACGAAGGTCGTTTCGCCGAAATTGAATTCGCGGGCAATCTTCTGCATGCCCTCGGTCGAAATGCCGGCCGCGTCAGGTAGAACCGCGAGTTGATTGCCGCCGAACGGTGTCGAACTGAAAACATCGACGATGTGAAATGTGTACTTCATAGATTAACCTCCGT
>QHQU01000260.1 GCA_003219925.1 Verrucomicrobiota bacterium | reverse complement strand
CGGACTAGTCGTTAGGCAATATCCGCGGAGCGATATCGCGTCGATCACGGTGACGACGGTGTATGTCGGCGCGGATGCGGAATTAGTCAGGGGGTTCATCACCACACCACTGGAGCGGGCTATCGCCGCGGCCGATGGAATCGACTACATGCGATCACAAAGCCAGCAGGGCGTTTCGACGATCACGGTCCGCTTAAAGCTGAACTACGATGCCAACAAAGCTTTATCGGACGTAAGCACGCGCGTCGACGCCATCCGGCGCGATCTTCCGCCAGAAGCCGAAATTCCGGTGATCAAAATCGAGCCGGCGGACTCGCAGTTTGCCTCCGCTTATCTGAGCTTCACATCCAACATTCTTCAGCCCAACGAGGTTACCGATTACCTCGTGCGTCTGGTCCAGCCGAGGCTGACCTCGGTCGGCGGTGTGCAGAAAGCGGATATCCTTGGCGGAAGAACATTTGCCATGCGCGTCTGGATGAAGCCCGAGCGCATGGCGGCGTTAAATATCAGCCCAAGCGATGTCCGGGATGCGCTATCGCGAAACAATTTCCTTGCCGCTGTCGGCAATACCAAGGGTTCGCTCCTGCAGGTGAACCTGACCGCGAACACGGATTTGCACAGCGCTGATCAGTTCAAGCAACTCGTCGTGCGCCAGGACAAGGGGACGCTCATCCGACTGGGTGACATCGCCGATGTCGTTCTCGGTGCAGAAGATTACAACGCCGAAGTGCGCTTTTCCGGCCAAAAGGCGGTCTTCATGGGCATCTGGGTCCTGCCCAATGCAAACTCGGTCGATGTCATCAAGCGAGTGCGAGTGGAACTCGATCAGATCAAAAAAGAACTCCCTACTGGAATGACGGCCGAGATGGCCTACGACGCCACCGCCTATATCAATGATGCCATTCACGAAGTCGTAAAAACGTTGATCGACACTCTGCTCATCGTGATGGTGGTGATCTTCCTCTTCCTCGGCTCGTTCCGATCTGTTCTTGTCCCGATTGTCGCGATTCCAATTTCTCTCATTGGCGCATTGTTTTTGATGCAGCTCTTCGGGTTCTCCCTCAATCTCCTCACCCTGTTGGCGATTGTGCTCTCGGTCGGGTTGGTCGTCGACGATGCCATCGTTGTCGTCGAAAACGTTGAACGTCACATGCGCGAGGGTTTGTCGCGCATGAATGCCGCATTGGTGGGCGCGCGCGAACTAATCGCGCCCATCATTGCCATGACGATCACGTTGGCCGCGGTCTACACTCCGATCGCGCTGCAAGGTGGATTGACCGGTGCGCTCTTTCGCGAATTCGCTCTTACCCTTGCCGGCGCAGTTTTCATTTCTGGGGTCGTCGCATTGGTGCTGTCGCCAATGATGTCGGCTCATTTGCTCCGCCCTGAGCACGGTGACCACGGGTTCAGCGGCTTTGTGAACCGAACGTTTGATCGCTTTCGCGATTGGTACGGAAGTCACCTGGATCGGACATTGAATGCGCGCCCGGCCGTTTATGTAGTCTGGGGCGGAGTCTCCCTTATAGCACTCTTCATGTTCGCGACGATTCCAAAAGTAGCGACCAAGGAATTAGCGCCGAAGGAAGATCAGGGAGTCATTTTTGGCATCATCACCGCTCCGGCCAACGCCACCATTGACGATACGATTCGTTATGCCGATGCGGCCGGAAAAGTTTTTCACGATATCCCCGATACCCGCTTCACCTTTCAAATCACTTTTCCGGACAATGGTTTTGGCGGGATGGTTTTAAAACCGTGGGGCACGCGCAAGACCCCGACGAAAGCGTATCTGCCGGTGGTACAACAAAAACTTGCGGCTATTCCCGGAATTCAAATGTTCCCGATCATGCCGGAAGCGCTTCCGGGTAGTGATAATTTTCCAGTCAGTTTCGTAATCGCTTCCACTGCCAGCCAGGAACGCATTCTCGAGTTGGCCAGGGGAATCTTCCTCAAAGCGATGCAGGCACATGTGTTTCAATTTGGGGACATCGATACCAAGATCGATCAGCCACAGGCGCAAATCGTTTTCGATCATGACAAGGTTTCGACCATGGGCCTCGATATGCAACAGGTCGGGGCCGATCTTTCCGCGAGCATCGGCGGTAATTTTGTTAATCGGTTCAACATGGACGGCCTGAGTTACAAGGTGATCCCGCAAATCAAACGGGTGGACCGGCTCAATCCGGAACAATTGCAAAATATTTACGTCACCGGTCCGAACGACCAGCTGGTACCACTCAGCACCGTTGCAACGATCGAGCACAAAACGGTCGCGCGTTCGCTTAACCGAATGCAACAACTTAATGCCGTCACCATTAGTGGCGTCCCGACCGGTTCGGTGGATGCCACGTTAAAGTTTCTTGAGGACGAAGCGCACAAAGTTCTGCCCTCCGGTTACGTCATCGATTACACCGGCGGATCGCGTCAATTGCGGCTTGAAGGCAGCAAATTCGGCGCTGTGTTTGCCCTCGCCATCGTTTTAATTTTCCTCGTGCTCGCAGCGCAGTTCAATAGTTTCCGCGATCCATTCATCATCCTACTCGGCTCAGTCCCGCTGGCCCTTTTCGGTGCGGCCATCTTCATGTTTCTGAAGAT
>QHQU01000259.1 GCA_003219925.1 Verrucomicrobiota bacterium | reverse complement strand
GATTTTCACTAAGGCCTCTTCCCGCGTCATGGACGGCAAAGTTCCGGTCAGAACAAACGTTGTTCCGGCGAGCGGCAGTCCCGCCATTTGCTTCGCCGAAACTTTCTCGCTCTTTGGCTCGATCCCGAGCTGTTTCATTCGTTGGAGAATTTTCTTTCCCGCGGATGAGGCAAAAAAATCGAGAACGCTCTGGGCAACGACCGGCCCGACCTGGGTTACAATCCCGCGCTGCTTGTCCATCTTGCTTTTCGACGGCTCTGCAAAGCCGGATTTGATCAGGCGATCCGCAATTTCTTTCGTTCCGCCGTCGCGGGATTTATCGCTTTTCCTTCCGTGATAGCTCACCACTTCGCGAAGAAGCTGGGAACTCGCAACATCGTTAATCGTTTCATGGAAACGTGCGAGATCCGTCGCGGTCGTTTTGCCAACGTCAGGAATCGCCAAGGCATAGAGCCACCGTGAAAGCGGCGCAGTTTTCGCGCGTTCAATTGCCTGAATCGCTTTACTGGCGTTTTTTTCGCCGAAGACGCGCGGCGCTTCGTCGGTTCCCAGATTGAGCTTCGCGAGTTGCTCGATGTTGAGCTCAAATAAGTCGAGCGGTTCCTGCACGAGACCGCGCTCGACCAGTTTATCGGCAACAATTCCGCCGACACTCTCGATATCTAGTGCGCCGCGCGCCCCGAAAAACTCCACTCGCCGCGTCGTTTGCGCCGGGCAGAGAATATTTTCACAGCGCCACGCGACAAATTGCGGATCGCGCCGGACCTCCCGCCCACAGACGGGGCATTTGCCATGGATGTGCTCGAAAAAATCGAACGGCTTGGCATTGCGCGGCCGTTTCGATTGAACAACTTCGATCACTGCCGGAATCACTTCACCGGCTTTTTCGATCATAACCGTATCGCCGATGCGAATGTCTTTGCGCTTGATCTCGTCCTCGTTGTGTAGCGTCGCGCGCGAAACCGTGCTGCCGCTAACGAGAACTGGCTCGAGCACAGCTACCGGCGTCAAAATTCCGGTCCGCCCGACCTGGACTTTGATATCGAGCAATTTGGTTTCGACGCGCTCCGCTGCGTATTTGTAAGCAATCGCCCAGCGCGGTGATTTCGCGGTAAAGCCAAGACGCTCCCGTTGCGCAAGCGCATTCACTTTGATTACCGCTCCGTCGGTCTCGTATGGGAAACCGCGCCGGATTTGGTCGAGGTCGTGAATTGCCTTGAGAATTTGATCGACGGAATCGGCCAATGACCAATGTTCATGCGTGGGCAAACCGAGCTTTTTGAACAATGGAAAAATTTTTGAGTGACGATCGACCTCGGTGCCTTCGATTGCGCCAGTCCCGTAAAAGATCATCCCGAGCGGGCGCTTGGCTGCGATGCTTGAATCGAGCTGTTTCAGCGAACCCGCGGCCGCATTTCGCGGATTGGCGAACAACGGCAGGCCGGCGGCTTCACGCTCCTTATTGAGCTTTTCGAAGCCGACTCTGTCGAGATAAGCTTCGCCGCGCACTTCGAAAACTTTCGGAGCCGCGCCGGGCAGTTGGTGTGGCACCGATTTGATCGTCTTGATGTTTTGCGTGATTTCGTCGCCGACCGAACCGTCGCCTCGCGTCGCAGCGTACTTCAGTTTGCCATTTTCATACATCACTGAGACGGCGACGCCATCCACTTTGGGTTCGATCACCACTGGAATTTTTTCCTCCGGCAAGAGACGCGTGATTCGCTTGTAGAAGTTGACGACCTCTTCCTCGGAGTAAGTGTTGTCGAGGCTGAGCATTGGAACGCGATGTTGAATTTGCGCGAAGGCCTGCAGCGGTTTGCCGCCGACGCGTTGAGTAGGTGAATGCGGGGTGACGAGCTCCGGAAACTGCGTCTCAAGATCGACCAGCTCTTTATAAAGCCGATCGTATTCCCGATCGCTGATGGTGGGCGCCGCTTCTTCGTAGTAGCGGCGGTTGTGCTCAGTGATGTCGCGCCGCAGCGTTTCGACCCGCGCACGCGCTTCCGCTTCGGTCATGTTTTTCATCATACGAATGAAGATTCGTGAAACAACGGCTCTGTCCTTACGCGTTCGTCATCCCGAACCGCGAAGACAACGCCAGTCCGGCTCGGACTGAGGGACGTCACATAAGGTCGCGAAGATGCCAATGTACTTTGTGTGATTCGCACCGAATAGGTGAGGTCCTTCGCTTGCCTCAGGATGACGATGGGAAGATGCAAGCTTGCGCAACGGGATCCCTCGACTTCGCTCGGGATGATTGTAGCGGCGGTCTGTGACCGCCGCTGAATTTGCGCTTACATTTCGGGCGCCGGTCATATACCGCCGCTACATACAAAATGGATGACGAAAAAATTCTCGGGATCGAGGGTGGAGGAACGAAGACGGCATGGGCGTTGGTGGCCAATGGCGCAATCATAGAGTCGGGAAAATTGCCGCCGTCCAACCTGCGGCTGACGCCTCCAGATCAGATCGCGAAGATTTTTCGCGTTTTGCCGCGTGCAGTAGATCGGATTGGAGTCTTTCTCGCCGGCTGCGCAACCGAGGAAGATCGCGCAGCCTTGCTGAAACTTGCGCGGACCGTTTGGCCGAAGGCGAATATCGTCGCGGGCAGCGATCGCGATTCCGGAATGGCAGCGTGTTTGCGGGATCGTGACGGCATCGCGGTGAATGCAGGCACGGGTTCATCTGTGACCGGTCGCAGTGGCCGCCGAATCGAAAACGCCGGTGGATGGGG
>QHQU01000013.1 GCA_003219925.1 Verrucomicrobiota bacterium | reverse complement strand
CAGGTCAACCGGTCCAGATCAATATTCCAAAGCGCCCGCAACCGCCGCCGCCGTCTCCTCCCCCCGCTCTGCTTCCTTCGCCCGCTCCTCCACCGCCGTAATCAGCCAGCGCCGCAATCGTTCTTCGAGCTCAGCCGTTACCGACACGTGAAATGCTGCGCCGGCATCGACTCGCACGGTTTCTCCTTCCGCTGTCTCGAAAATCAATTGCACGGGCCGGCGACCCGGCGAGGCCGCGAGTAGCGCCCGAACCTGTCGCAGTTCATCGGTCCCCGTATTCGGCGAAAAATGCAGACAAAGAGGCGGCGTCTCAACGCGGTTCGGGTTTGGATTACCCGGAACTTCCAATGAAAGAAGACGCAGTTTTTCCGCCGTCGCGCGCAATGATTCATCTCGCAAATCGAGTTTACCCCTGACTCCGACGACATTTCCCGGCACCAACTTTTCCGCGCACTCGAGATAAAGCTCGTTCCAAACCACCAGCTCGAGCGTGCCCGTTAGATCTTCCAGCCAGACGACGGCGAACGGTTTGCCGTCTTTCCTGGTAAATTTCTTGTCCACCTGCGTGATCGCGCCCGCTACCCGGAACGTGGCGCGATCGGAAAGTTCATTCAGCGCCGCAATCGATTGATATTTTCCGTTCGCGATAACGTCGGCATAGGCATCAAGCGGATGTCCAGTAACGTAAAAACCCAGCAACTCCTTTTCGTAGCTCATTTTCTCCCGATCGCTCCATGGCATGACGGTCCGCGTCCGTCCCGGCGCAACATGCTCGTGGGTATCCCCGAAAAGCGATACTTGCCCCGCCATTCGATCGCGATGCGCTACCGCTGAGGAGGCGAGCGCATCATCGATACAGGCAAAAAGCTCCGCCCGTTCGCGGTGCAGAAAATCGAACGCGCCGCACTTGACCAGAGACTCCAACATTTTGCGATTGGCGATGCGCGAATCGAGCCGGCTGCAGAAATCTTCCAGCGACTTGAAGTCGCCACCGCGCTCGCGCTCGCGAATGGCAAGCTCCATCGCTCCTTGGCCGACATTCTTGATCGCAGCCAGGCCAAAGCGGATGGCATTCCCTTGTCGCGGCGGTCTATGACCGCCGTTTTCCGCCTTGTAGCCGCGGTCGCTGGGCGCGGCCATCCCATCATCCGCGTCAATTCCGCCGCGGCCAGCGACCGCGGTTACAGCCTCCGGCACAAACTTCAACCCGCTCCGATTCACATCCGGCGGCAAAATCGTAATGCCCATCCGTTTGCATTCGCTCACCAGTACCGAAATTTTTTCGGTGTTATTAATCTCGTTCGAGAGCAAACCAGCCATGAATTCGACCGGATGGTTCGCCTTTAAAAACGCCGTCTGATAACTAATCAGCGCATAGGCCGCGCTATGGCTCTTGTTGAATCCGTAGCCGGCAAATTTTTCCAGCAAATCGAAAATCGCGTTCGCCTTTTTCTCCCCGATCTCGTTAGTACGCGCACAACCAGCAATGAAATTGGCGCGCTCTTTCGCCATCTTTTCCTTGTCCTTTTTGCCCATGGCGCGCCGCAGCAAATCCGCCTGCCCCATCGAATAGCCTGCCAGTTTGCTGGCTGCCGCCATCACCTGCTCCTGGTAAATCATCACTCCATAGGTATCGGCGCAGATTTCCTCGAGCAGCGGATGCTCGTACCTAATTTTCGTTAGCCCTTTCTTTCGCTTGATGTAATCACCGATCAACTCCATCGGCCCCGGCCGATAAAGCGCGATCAACGCAATGATGTCGTCCAGTTTCCGCACATCGAATTGCTTCGAGACCGACGTGATCCCGCCTGATTCCATTTGAAACAAGCCGATGGTTTCGCCCCGATTGTAGAGTCCGAAGGCAGCAGCGTCATCTAGCGGAATGTTTTTGAGCGAGAAGCCGGGCACATTTCTTCGAATCAACGTCACCGTGTCTTCAATCACGGTCAGTGTTTTCAATCCCAGAAAATCCATTTTGAGCAGCCCGAGGTCGTTCAATGGATTCATCGAATACTGGCTGACGATGTCGTTGCCTTTGACGTCACGGCAGAGCGGCACGTACTCGGAAAGATCGCGATCACTGATTACAACTCCGGCCGCGTGCACGCCGGCACTGCGGGAAAGTCCTTCCAGGGCGGTCGCGTATTCCATCAACTGCTTTGTCGGCGGTTCGCTCGCGACTGCTCTCTTCAATTCCGGGTTCCTCTCGACCGCGGAATTCAGAGTAATGTTCAGTTCGTTCGGAATCATTTTCGCGATCCGGTCACCGTCCCGCACGCTCAGTCCCATCACCCGTGCTACATCGCGCACCACGCTGCGCGCTTTCAGCCGGCCAAAAGTGATGATCTGTGCCACGCGACGTTCGCCATATTTTTGCCGGACGTATTCGAGGACTTCGCCGCGACGAGCTTCGCAAAAGTCGACATCAATATCGGGCGGAGAAATTCGCTCTGGATTGAGAAAACGCTCAAAGATCAGTCCGTACTGCAACGGATCGATATCCGTAATTCCCAGGACATAAGCGACGATGGAGCCTGCGGCCGAACCGCGACCCGGTCCCACCGGGATTCCTCGCTCCCTGGCAAAATGGATAAAGTCCCAAACGATGAGGAGATAACTAACAAAACCCGTTTTTTCCAGAACATCGACTTCGTAATCCAGTCGCTTGATTAGTTCCTGATCGTTGGCTGCGCGTTCGCCGTAACGTTCGTGCAAACCCTTGTAACAAAGCTCGCGTAGATAACCTTCACGCGTTTTGCCTGCCGGCACCGGATACTCGGGATATTTCGATTTCCCGAACTCGATTTCGAGATTGCAACGGTCGGCGATTTCCAGCGTGTTGGTGATCGCCTCCGGAAAATCACGAAAGATTTCGCGCATTTCCGCGGGCGACTTGAAGTAGAGCTCAGGCTCATATCGCATTCGCTGTTCGTCTTCAATTTTTGTAGCGGTGTTGATACAAAGAAGAACGTCATGTGCTCGGTGATCGCTGCGCCGGAGGAAGTGAACGTCGTTGGCCGCGACCAAACCGAGCCCGAATTCGCGGGCGAATTTTGGCAGATGCGCATTGCATTGCTTCTGCTCGGCCATTCCGTGATCGTGCAGCTCGATGAAAAAATTTCGCGGCCCGAAAATGTCGCGATATTCCGCGGTCAGATTCTGCGCTTTTTCAACGTTGCCGGATTGAAGAGCGCTGTTGATCTCACTGGCGAGACAACCGCTCAGGCCGATCAAACCGTCCGCATGCGACGCCAGCAAATCCTTGTCGATGCGCGGCCGATAATAAAAACCGTCCAGATGCGCCGCCGAAATCAGCTTTACCAAATTGCGATAGCCCGTCTCGTTTTCCGCCAGCAAAGTGAAATGGAAGTTAGATTCGCGTGACGGTTTTTCCTTGTATGAGCCGCTAGTGATGTAGGCCTCGCAACCGATAATCGGCTTGATCCCCGCCGCCTTGGCGCATTGATAAAAATCGATCGCGCCAAAAAGATTGCCATGATCGGTAATCGCCACCGCTGGCATTTTCATTTTCACCGCCTCGTTCATCAGCTCTCGCATCCGAACCGCGCCATCGAGAAGGGAGTATTCGGTGTGAAGATGAAGGTGAACGAAGGAGTCGCGGGGCATCGACGTCAGTATTGAGCGGACAAAACTTTTGGCAAATTTGCCTAGCATTTCATCGCGATTTCTCGTGCAGCTCTCGCAACGCCAAGGTGGATCGGCCGCTCCGTCGAGCGATGTTAAAGAAATATGGTTTCGCCGCCTGAATTAGCATCGAGCATGAGACTGCTCGATCCACCCTGCGCATTGCCCTTTCGCCCGGTCTCCCCATCAGCATCGGCCGCCCGGCGCCCTCGGGACGACATTTCTTTTATTCTCGCAAAATCGTAATTGCATCGCGCGTGTCGCGTTGCTAAGAGAGCGCGTGCCGCGATCCGCTTTCGGTTTGCAAAGGGGCGCGCGCGCGCAAGTTTACCCGCAATGAAAAAACTCGAAGCGATCATTAAGCCCTTCAAACTCGAGGAAGTAAAAGAGGCCCTGGCCGAGCTCGGCATCGAGGGCATGACGGTGACGGAAGTAAAAGGCTTTGGCCGACAGAAAGGGCACACCGAAATTTATCGCGGCAGCGAATACACCGTTGATTTTCTGCCCAAAGTGAAAGTCGAAGTCGTGCTCGCAGACGACATGGTCGATAAAGCCGTCACCGTAGTGGTGAGCGCTGCCAAAACCGGCAAAATCGGCGACGGTAAAGTTTTTGTTCTTCCGGTTGAACACGCGGTCCGCATTCGGACGGAAGAGATCGGCGAAAAAGCGGTGTGAGGTACGCGCGCCTTTCCTCCGCCCTCATTCCGAGCGGAGTCGAGGAATCCCGTGGCGAAAACTTTACGGTAACTTCGCGGGACCCCTCGACTTCGCTCGGGATGACCAATCATTTTTCCATCAAATCTCAACCATTAACCATCAATCTTCTGACCCATGGCTAAAGACAAAAAGACCCCGCCCGACGTTTCCAAAATGATCAAGGACCGCGAGGTAAAACTCGTGGATTTCAAGTTCACCGATCTCCCCGGCACCTGGCAGCATTTCACCACCACGCTCACCGAATATAACGAAGACATTTTTACTGACGGCCTCGGCTTCGATGGCTCGAGCATTCGCGGTTGGAAAGTGATCAACGCCTCCGACATGCTTGTCATTCCCGATCCAACCACGGCGTGGATTGACATTTTTAATGCTGAACCGACGCTCTCATTGATCTGCACCATCGTCGATCCGATCACGCGCGAACCGTACGATCGCGACCCGCGCGGTCTCGCCGAAAAGGCAGAGGCTTATTTGAAAAGTACTGGCATCGCCGACACCGCGAATTTCGGACCGGAGGCGGAATTTTTCATCTTCGATGACGTGCGCTTTTCGTCAGCCGCGAATTCCGCCTTTTATCAAATCGAAAGCACCGAAGCGCATTGGAACAGTGCGCGCGAAGAATTTCCCAATCTCGGTTACAAGATCCGCGCAAAGGAAGGTTATTTTCCGGTGCCGCCAGCCGACACCTTGCAGGACATTCGC
Source organism: Verrucomicrobiota bacterium (assembly GCA_003219925.1). Lineage (GTDB taxonomy): Bacteria > Verrucomicrobiota > Verrucomicrobiia > Chthoniobacterales > UBA10450 > AV69. The sequence goes on along the minus strand of QHQU01000013.1, from coordinate 5,644 downwards.
AATGAAATGTGTCTCGAGTTGGAGAAGGCGGGCGTTCCGATCGAGCGCCAGCATCACGAAGTCGCGACCGCGGGCCAAGCCGAAATCGACATTCGGTTCGCGCCGATGAAAGAGATGGCCGACCACATGCAGTATTACAAATACATCGTGCGCAACGTGGCCAAGCGGCACAACAAAACGGTCACTTTTATGCCGAAGCCGCTCTTCGCCGATAACGGCAGCGGCATGCATACTCACATCTCGCTGTGGAAGGGCGATAAACCGCTTTTCGCCGGGAACGGTTATGCGGGATTGTCCGACACCGCGCTCTTTTTCATCGGCGGAATTTTGAAACACGCGCCCGCGCTTACCTGTATCACGAACCCGACGACCAACAGTTACAAGCGGCTCGTGCCCGGATTTGAGGCGCCAGTCAATCTCGCTTATTCTGCGCGCAATCGGTCCGCTGCGATTCGTATTCCCACTTACTCGGCCAATCCAAAGTCGAAGCGGATTGAGTTTCGCACGCCGGATTCAGCAGCGAATCCTTATCTCGCTTTCGCCGCGTTGTTGCTGGCGGGCTTGGACGGAATTCAGAGCCGCATTGATCCCGGCGATCCGCTCGACAAAAATCTTTACGATCTTCCGCCGGAAGAACTCGCTAATGTCCCCAGCGTGCCCGATTCGCTCAGTGGCGCTATCGCGGCGCTGGAAAACGACCACGATTTCCTGCTTAAAGGCGACGTCTTCAATTCCGACTTCATCTCAAACTGGCTTGAGATGAAACAAAAGGAATATGACGCACTGCGGCTAAGACCACACCCGTACGAATTCTCGATGTACTACGACGTGTAGGGGCGCAGGCGTCCCGCCTGTGGGGCCCGCGGGCTTCCAGCCTGCGGAATCCTAAAGTTCATCAGAGCGAATAAAATCGAGTCGCGTGTCGCAGTCGCCGGTTGAAGCTGTTGGCCGTGGAAAAGCGCCTTCGCTGCATTGGGAACCGCATCTCTTCCGAAGCTCTCCTCGCGCCCCTCCGGATCCATCGCATGAATAGAAACAAAGTTTCAATAGGAGAACGTGTTCCCAGACTGGGAGTGTGGGAACGAGAATGAAAAATGAGGTAACCGTGCAAGAGGAAAATATTTTCGCTCCAGTGAAACGCCGACCACCATATTTCCTCGGGGCGATCCTCGCAGCCTGTATCCTGATGATGTTTTGCACGCCACTACCCGATCAACTGATTCTTTTTCCCACGACTCAACGCATCGATGCGCGGGGCGCAATGCGGCAGACCATTCCATTCCAAAATGGTGAACTCGAAATCTGGACGGCGCGTTCGCGGCTCGCGCGACAACGCAATCATGTCGATGCCTACGTCCTGCGCTTCTACGGCAACGCCGATCGCGCGGAACGATGGGTTGCGCTCGACGCGGACGCTTTCGGCGAACGCGCCGTTGAAATTTGGGGAATGAATTATCCCGGCTTCGGCGGCAGCTCCGGCCCAGCACGTCTGAAGCGAATGTCGCCCGCCGCACTTGCCGCCTTCGATGCACTGAAGTCGAAAGCCGGCAACCCGCGGATCTACGTTTTTGGCGCAAGTATTGGGAGCGCGGTAGCAATGAACGTTGCGGCCAACCGCGGAGTCCGCGGTCTTATTCTTCACAATCCGCCACCATTGCGCCAAATAATCTTGCGCAACTACGGCTGGTGGAACCTTTGGCTTTTGGCCGGACCGGTCGCGCTGCAAATTCCACGCGAACTCGATAGCGTCGCGAATGCAAAGCGAATTCATGCGCCTGCAATTTTCCTTCTCGCCGAAAACGACGAGATCGTTCCGCCAAAATTTCAACGCCTGGTGGTCGATTCTTTCGCCGGAGAGAAACAGGTGGTCACCTTGCCCGGTGCATATCACAATTCGCCGCTTGAAGGCCCGGTCGTCGAAGAAATTCGTCGGGCTTACGATTGGCTGTTTGGTACCACCGGCCGCTAACGAAAAGCAGAGATGGCCCCTTTGCGGGAAGCGTTTCTTTCCTGTCATCCTGAGCGAAGTCGAAGGATCTCTAGCTATTGTTTCTCTGCTAAAGTCAGAGATTCCTCGACTGCGCTCGGAATGACAAAAAGGTGAATCACCGCGGGATTCGCGCTTCCTGCCGCCGTGTATAGTCTGCGCTTCAGTTTGAAGACGCAAAAATTTCTGATCGCCCTCGCGCTTACCGCGCTGGTCTGGATTGTCTTCGCGCAAACCGCACACTTCGATTGGGTCCGTTACGATGATCGCGATTACGTTTATGGCTCCGCTCGCGTAACCAGCGGGCTGAGCTTCTCCAACATCGCATGGGCCTTCACTCATTTTCACGCCGCCAACTGGCATCCCATCACCACCCTGTCGCACATGTTGGATTGCCAATTGTTCGGCGTAAATCCGGGATTGCATCATTTCAGCAGCGTTGTCATTCACACCCTTGCCGTCATCGCGTTATTTTTTGCCCTCGACTCGCTGACTGGAAAAATCTGGCGAAGCGGAGTTGTCGCCGGCGTCTTCGCCATTCATCCGCTGCGAGCGGAATCGGTGGCATGGATCGCCGAGCGCAAGGACGTTCTCAGCGGCTTATTCTTCGCGCTCACCTTGCTGACGTGGTCCAGTTACGCTCGAAGGAAATCTCTCGCGCGCTATCTGGTCGCGCTGCTTGCCGCCGCGCTCGGGCTGCTTTCCAAACCGATGCTGGTCACGATCCCGTTCGTGCTCTTACTAATCGATTACTGGCCGCTGAATCGTTTTCGAACGGAGAAAATCATTTGGTTGCTCATGGAAAAAATTCCGTTCGCCCTGTTCGCCGCAGTCTCGGCGGTTACCACGGTGCTGGCCCAACACGGCCACATCGACACCTTCGGCTTCTCTCTGCCGTTACGATTCGAAAATACAATCGTTAGCTACGCGATCTATTTGCGTCAGCTGATCTGGCCCGTCGATCTCGCCGTTCTTTATCCGTATCCGGAGAAATTCTTCCCGTTCCTGACCATCGCCGGTTCTGCTGCGCTCCTGATCGCGCTGTCGACGATCGCGATCATCTACCGAAAACGACTCCCATTTTTGTTCACTGGCTGGTTTTGGTTTATTGGCATGTTAGTCCCGGTAATGGGAATCGTGCAGGTGGGCCGGCAAGCTCATGCCGATCGCTATACCTATCTGCCTCTCATCGGCATCACCATAGCGATCGTCTGGCTGGTTGCCGAACTGACCGCGCACTGGCGTTTTCAAAAACAAATCGGCGCGCTTGCATCCGCCGTTGTCATCGTCGCGTTCAGCGTTTGCGCTTATCATCAAACGCTGTTCTGGCGCAACGCCGACTCCCTGTGGCCGCATACACTCGCGGTCACGACAAACAACGATGGCGCGCATCTTGCCTTCGCGACCTCGCTTTTCGCCGAGGGTAGAACCGAAGAAGCAATCACGCACGCGCGCACAGCAGCAGAAATTCGTCCGGCCAATGCGGGTGTTTATGGCGAGGTGCCGGTCGGCTTGGAAGGGAAAGCACTCGATGAAGCGATTCTTTTTTGGAGCGCGCGAGTGGAAAACGAGCCGAACAACATCGGCGCCCGTAACACATTTGGTGTTTTGCTGGTGCAGAAACATCAGACACGCGCCGCGGTTGAGCAGTGGGAAGCCGCGCTTGTATTAAACCCGAATGACGGAAATGCGCAGAGCAACCTGGCATGGGTGTTCGCCACTGCGCCCGACGCATCCCTTCGCAACGGAACCCGCGCGGTCGAGTTGGCGGAACGCGCGCTGAAACTCGCCGGCGGCATCAACCCGATTCTGTATCGCACATTAGCTGCGGCCTATGCCGAATCCGGTCGATTCGACGATGCCATTGCAACAGCGGAGCGCGGCCGGGAATTTGCCGAGCGCGAAAGTAACCGCGAGTTGGCCGACGAATTTGTTGCCGTCCTCGACCGCTACCGACAGCACCAACCGATGCGCGACGCGCGCCTCGAACTGCACGAAGATTTATAGCACAGCCATCCAGGCTGTGGAGGCCAACCCCGAAAGCGTTCGGGGGTTTATCGCAGCCACTGGGCAAGATGGTCCGTCGTTCGCCCCACCGAATTACCTTGCAACTTTGCCGGGCGGCCTGATGTTCATATACATATTATGAGCTTGCTCGCGAGCTTCATGAATCTGGCAGGGCCAGATCTGATCGTTATTCTGTTGATCATCCTTGTCCTTTTCGGGGCAAAGAAATTGCCTGAGCTGGCTAAAGGAATGGGACAAGCCGTCCGCGAATTTCAAAAAGCAAAAGACGAATTCAGCGACGAACTGAACAAAGCTGGCAAGACCGACGAAAAAACAGTTCGCCCGGCCCAGGCAAACGTCCCACGAATCGAACCGGGAGCTCCCGGCGCGACTGCCCAGCCCGACCCGAACCAAACGGTGGCTCCCGGCAACCGCGCCGATCAAGTTTAGGCGCGTGCCGCGCGTTATTTTGTCATCCTGAACGAAGTCGAAGGATTTCTAACTGATTTGGCGCTTTTCCACGCCTAGCGCCTTTCGGTTAACTTGCGATTGGCGTCGCAATCTTGCTTTTCCTGCTTCTATCGGCGTTCCTCCAAGTATTCGGAGAAGCATCACACCTCTTAGACCCTGATTAGTCATTCTCTAGCCCATGAGCGAACAACAAGATTATCCTTACGCCACTTACCTCGACATAAAGTTTCCTCCTCTCCACTTGGTTAACGTTCCAGCCCTGGTGAAAGCCTGCACCGAGAAGTGGTACAACCAAACGCTCTGCCAGGTGAACGACTCCGTTGTTCGCCTGGGAGTCATGCAAGGCGAATACCACTGGCACAAACATGACAACGACGACGAGTTCTTCTTCGTCTTGGAGGGGCACTTCATCATCGATCTTGAAGATCGCTCGGTTGATCTGCAGCCACAGCAGGGATTTGTCGTTCCCAAAGGCGTCAAGCATCGCACCCGGGCGCCCGATCGAGCAGTCATTCTGATGGTGGAAACTGCCGCCATTGTTCCTACCGGCGATGCGTAGCGCCGCGGACGAACCATCTGTTATCGGTTATTGTAACAGCGTTGTAAGACCGCATCGGCAATGATAAAACGAAACATCAAAGCGATCGCCTTTGCGTCCCTGATGGCGGCAATTTTGCTGACGGCATTTAGCGCGAGTCTGGCGCAATCCGGTGGTGCCAGCCTGCACGGGTGGGTCGCTTTCGAGGATGTCGCTCACGTAGACAAGCAACCCAGAGCCAAAGTAGTGCTGCAACATGACCCACCTGATTCTGGTCCGGCATATTCGACGGAAACCGACGAGCACGGATTCTTTGAGTTTCCGCACGCCAGCCTTGGCAGATTCAAGTTAGAGATCACGGCCAAAGGGTTTCAACCTTATTCCGCCGATATTTATATGCCCTCGGATTTCGCCGGCAACTGGGCCGTGCAGCTCAAGGCGGAAGCACCGAAGCGACCGTGATCAAGCAACTGCTGAGTGTTCGTGAGTTTATCGATCACCACGGATCAAAGCCGATGCTGTGACATTTTATTCTGTCATTCCGAGCGAAGCGAAGCGCAGTCGAGGAATCTCTAGCAGTTCTTTCTTCTACGAAGAAATTAGAGGTGTCTCGACTGCTCGACATGACAGAAGAGCGCTGA
>QHQU01000250.1 GCA_003219925.1 Verrucomicrobiota bacterium | reverse complement strand
CAATGCGACGAACTGGCGGGAATGGATTTCAGCTTCCTCTTCGACAAGGCGCGCAACTTGTTCGCTATCGGCTTCAACGTCACGGAAGGCCGGCGCGACCTGAGTTTTTACGACCTGCTCGCGTCCGAAGCGCGTCTTTGCAGTTACCTCGCCATCGCGGAGGGGCAGGTGCCACAGGAGCATTGGTTCGCGCTCGGCCGGTTACTGGTCGCGCCCGGCGGCGAACCGATCCTGGTTTCGTGGAGCGGATCGATGTTTGAATATTTGATGCCGCTGCTGGTGATGCCGAACTACCGCGGCACCTTACTCGATCGCGCCTGCAAAACGGCGGTCGAATTGCAAATTGAATACGGTAATTCGCGCGGTGTCCCGTGGGGCGTCTCGGAATCGGGCTTTAACCAGGGCGATGTGAAGCAAACGTATCAATATCGCGCCTTTGGTGTGCCCGGGCTGGGTTTGAAACGCGGCCTGGCCGAAGACCTGGTTATCGCGCCTTACGCCACGGTGCTGGCCTTGATGGTGGCGCCGCGGGAGGCCAGCGAGAATCTCCAGCGCCTGGCCGGCGATGGACGCGAAGGCGATTTTGGATTCTACGAAGCAGTCGATTACACACCTTCGCGTCTGCCGCCGGATGAGAGCAGCGCCACCGTTCGTTCCTACATGGCGCATCACCAGGGGATGAGTCTGCTCGCCCTCGTTTCTTCGCTGCGCGACCTGCCGATGCAACGCCGCTTCATGTCGCGCCCATTACTCAAGGCGGCCGATTTGTTGTTGCAGGAACGGCTTCCCAAAACGGAAGCCAGCGTGTTGCCAGAAGACCTTGAACTGGAGGAAACGCGGCCGCGTTTCGGTGAGGGCGAAGATGTCATGCGGGTTTTCAAGACTCCCATGTCGCGTACGCCGGAGACTCATCTCCTTTCCAATGGCCGCTATCACGTCGCCATCAGCAATGCCGGCGGCGGATACAGTCGCTGGAAAGATCTCGCCCTTACCCGCTGGCGCGAGGATGCCACTTGCGATTACTGGGGCACGTTCCTGTATCTGCGCGACGCGACGACGGGAGAATTCTGGTCCGCCGCTTTTCAACCGACGCTACGCGCGACAAAAAATTATGAAGCTATTTTCACACAGGCCCGGGCGGAATTTCGCCAGCGCCATGGCAACCTCGAGATTCATACGGAGTTGAGCGTTTCGCCCGAAGACGACATCGAGCTGCGTCGTGTTACCCTGACCAATCATTCCTCCACCGAGCGCACCATCGAGCTAACGAGTTACGCCGAAGTCGTGCTCGCCACCCAGGCTGCGGACGAGGTGCACCCGAGCTTTAGCAATTTGTTTGTGCAGACTGAATTTGTGCCCGACTCCTCTGCCATTCTCTGCACCCGGCGCGCGCGCACGGCCGAGGAAAAACCACCATGGCTGCTGCATCTACTGGTCGGGCAGGGCGGCACGCACGGCGAAACCTCCTGCGAAACCGACCGGGCCCGATTTGTCGGGCGGGACGGAAATCTGGCGAATCCGGCAGCGATGCAAAAGGTTGCGCCGCTTTCGAACACCGCTGGTTCCGTGCTCGATCCCATCATCTCGCTTCGGCGCACCGTCACGCTGCAACCAGATGAAATTGCCGTCCTCGATTTTGTCATCGGCGCAGCCGAAAACCGCGAAACCGTAAACGTGCTAGTGGAAAAATATCAGCATTTCCGCATGGCCGATCGCGCCTTCGATCTGGCTTGGACCCACAGCCAGGTGATCCTGCGCCAGCTCAACGCCACCGAAGCCGAAGCGCAACTTTACGCCCGGCTGGCTGGAGCGATCATTTATGCCGATCCTGCCCGTCGCGCGACCTCGGGCATTCTGCTGGAAAATCGCCGCGGGCAAAGCGCCCTCTGGGCCTACGGTATTTCCGGCGACACCCCGCTCGTTCTCTTGCGCGTCACCGACATGGAGAAAATCGAACTCGTGCGCCAGCTTATCCGGGCGCATTCCTACTGGCGCGCGAAAGGATTGACGGTCGAATTGGTGATTTTGAACGAAGACGTTTCGGTTTATCGCCAGAATTTGCAGGATCAAATCACGTCGCTGGTCTCTGCCGGCAGCGAAGCGCAAATGCTCGATAAACCGGGCGGCATTTTCGTTCGCCGTCTCGAGCAAATCCCGAATGACGATCGTGTTCTTCTCCAATCTGCCGCCCGCATTGTCCTCGATGACGAGCACGGCTCGCTCCTGGAACAACTCGAACACCGCAGTGTGCTCGAGCCGCTCGTCCCCGCATTCAATGCCAGCCGCGCCCCTCGGATTGAGACGCCTTCGCCGCCGCCGCCGCGTGATCTCATTTTTCACAACGGCCTCGGCGGTTTCACTCCCGATGGCCAGGAATACGTCATCACCTTGCATGCCGGGCAAGTCACACCCGCGCCCTGGGTCAATGTGCTGGCCAATCCATCGTTCGGCACCGTCGTTTCGGAAAATGGTGGTGCTTACACCTGGTTTGAAAACGCACACGAATTCCGGCTCACCCCGTGGTTTAACGATCCGGTGCGCGACCTCACCGGCGAGGCCTTTTACATCCGGGATGAAGAAACCGGCCAGGTCTGGTCGCCTACCCCGGGGCCGGCCCGCGGCGCCAGCGCTTATGTCGTTCGGCACGGTTTTGGTTACACCGTTTTCGAGCACACCGAGCACGGCATCGTTTCCGAATTGTGGATTTACGTGGCGATGGATGTGCCAGTGAAGCTCGCGGTTTGCAAACTACGCAACAGCTCAGGCCGGCCAGGCCGTCTCTCCGTCACCGGCTATTGCGAATGGGTGCTGGGCGATTTGCGCCACAAAACGCTCCTCAACGTGCAGACTGATGTCGATCTCAAGAGCGGCGCGCTGCTGGCTCGTAATTTTTATAATACGGAATTCCCAGACCGCATTGTCTTCCTCGATGTCAGTGAACCGACGCGCACTCTCACAGGTGACCGGAAGGAATTTCTCGGGCGCAACGGTACGCTCGCTCAGCCGGCAGCACTAAAGCGGGCGCGACTTTCCGGAAAAGCGGGTGCCG
>QHQU01000012.1 GCA_003219925.1 Verrucomicrobiota bacterium | reverse complement strand
TAAGGAAGCCGATGTCCTGCATGTTTTCGGATTCACCAGTCAACAAATGGTGGCGGATTTTGTCGGCCGTATTTTACGCGGCGAAACCGCGGACGCGCTAGCGCTGCTGCACGAGCAATGTGAGGCCGGCAAGGACATGATGAAATTGATGTCGGACACGATTGCGTATCTGCGCGATCTGCTCGTTTTCAAAGTGAAGCCGGACGCGCTCAGTGACGAAGCCAGTGCCGAAACTCGGGCCACGTTTGCAGAACAAGCGCCGCTGCTGGAGACCGATCGAGTGCTGGAATTAATCGATCAATTCGCCGCGGCCGAGGGGCGGATGAAATGGGCACCGAATAAAAAGTTGCATTTCGAAGTCGCGGTCATTCGAGCGATCCAAACGCTCGACCAGACGACGCTCGATCAAGTGATCGAGAATTTGAATGCGTTACGAGACGGCAACCCTGTAGCTCCGCCGGCCAAGCGCTCAGGAAAGGATGCTGTAGCCGCGGTCGCTGACCGCGGTACCGGCGCCAGCGACGCCGGCTACAAAGCGAATGATTCAGCGGCCGATGTTAACGAGATTTGGAGCAAGGTCGTTGCGCAAATTAAAACGCGCCGTCCGTTTATCAAAAGCTGGATTGAAGAAGCGCACCCCATTGGTGCGAGCGGGCGGAATTTCGAGCTGGGTTTTCCCAACGATCAGCGAATGGTAATGGAACATTTATCCTCCCGCGCCAATCGCGAGTTTCTGGAAGCACTGCTGAAGGAAATCAGTGGGCGGGAGTGGGCGCTGAAGTTTTCGTTGAAAGAAAATTTGCCGGCCAAGACACCTGCCGCAAAATCGAAGAACGCGCCGGCGATTGTGCGCGAAGCGCTGGAAATGTTTAAGGGCGAAATCAAAACTTAACCCAGGCTTACGCGATGAATCTTAACAAGTTAATGAAACAGGCGCAGAAGATGCAGGAGAAAATGGCACAGGCGCAGGCGGAGCTGGCGGAGAAGACCGTTGAGGTGCAGGCAGCCGGCGGCAAAATTACCGTCGTTGCCAATGGCGCGGGTGATGTGATTTCAATCAAAATCGCGAAGGAGATTGTCGATCCTGAGGATGTGGAATTTCTGGAGGAAGCGGTGCTGAGCGGGGTCACGCAGGCGATCGAGCAGGGAAAAGCGATCGCCAGCTCCGAGATGTCAAAGATTACAGGTGGAATGGGCGTGCCGGGATTGGGACTGTAGGAACACAGACTTTCAGTCTGCGCGCCCAGCGGAGTTCCACTCCGCTGCGTAGGTACTCGAATCAGAACAGCGGACAAAATGCCCGCTGGGCGCACCGGCCAGAGGCCCGTCTTCCATAGCTATAACCGGTGAACAATCCGCTCGTGTTTCTCGTAAACGCACACTTCGCGAAGGCCAAACGACGTGATTTTCTGCCCGAGGCGTTCGTAATTTTCTCCCAGCTGCGCCCATGAATGCGCGTCCGACGCGATGGTAAAGGGAATCTTCTTCTCCATCGCGAAAAGAATGATCTCATCCGACGGATAAAGTTCGTTCACCGGTTTGCGCCAGCCGGCGGTCGATAATTCGATGGCGAGATTGCGTGCGCGAATCAGCTCCAGCGTTTCCTCAACCAATTCAGTGACCTGCGCGCGCGGACGGTAGCCGTGGATTTTCACTAAATCGAGGTGCGCCAGGCAATCGATCAGCCCGCTCGCCGCGATTTCGCGGACCCGCCGAAAATAATCGGAGTAGACGTCATCGATATCGCGCCCGCTGAACTGTTGTGCGCCCTCGGGCACACTATCGAACATCTGATCAGCCCGGTTGAGGTAGTGGACTGAACCGAGGATGAAATCGAGCCGCTTCCAATTTTGTTCGACCCATTTTCTTCCGGCCGCGCTCGTTTCCGGATCGTTATCAAGCTCGATCCCGGCGCGAATTTTTACGTCGGGATTTTTTTCACGTAGACGATCGAGTTCGTCGAAATCGACGCCGCCATGATAGCGATCGTGATCAGTAAAAGCGATATCGAGGATTCCTTTGGCCCGCGCCGAATCGATCCACGGCTGCAAAAGCGCCCGAGTGTAGCGCTGGACCCGGTGGCCCTGTGGATGACTGTGGTAATCGGAGACAAGAACTGGGGTGTTGGAGTGTTGGAGTGATGGAGTGCTGTTCAATTCATTACTCCACTACTCCATTGCTCCACTCCTCACGGCGCGGTCATGAACTTCTGCCGGGCACGCAGTTCCGGATATTTGGGGAAGAAAACTTCGACACTGTAAACCCGACCGGGCTGCAATTCGCGGGTGGCGATCGTTTCGTTGTAAACGATTTGTTCGCGTGGATTGATCGTGAGATTGGCGATTTCCTCGGTGAAAGCGCGGTTCTCGGACCATCGAGTCAAGACCTCGCCGGCAGAATTAAGCAAATGAATATCGATTCGTTGCGAGGTTGGGAAATCAAGCGGAACCGGAGAAGTGCCAATATTCCTCAATATCGCCTGGACCCGTAGCTGGCGCACTTCCGAAAGCCGGATCGGTTCCGTCGGGACTTGCACTTCCAACAGCAAACCGCGCAAACGTGAATCCTGATATTTAGGCGCTTTGTTTTTCGCGGAAGCGAAAGGATGGAACATGCGATTAAGGAAACCTCGCTCGGGGGGTGACGGCGCCTGCGCGGCGGCGTTCGATGCTGCAAAAAGCGCGATTATTATCCCAAGGGTCCATTTCATGTGCGGGTGTTTCAACAAACGTTGCAAAACGTGTCAAACCCTTTATCAATCGCGCATGACTCGCGTGTTGGCGATGGGATTATTCCTGATTTTGGCGGCACCGTTCGCGTCAGCTAAATCGAAACGTTGTACGGTACGGGTCCATGCCCAGGGAAATGAAACCGATGGGAGCGTGTTTGCCACTCCTGTGACCACACCGATCTCCGGCAAAAACATTTTTATCGAAAAAATCCCCGCAATTTCCGAGCACGACGTTTCCGCCTATCGGCCCTATACGGCGAGCGATGGAAGTTTCGGCGCTTTGCTGCAACTCGACGATCACGGCCGCCTCGTCCTCGATACCCTTAGTGTTGAACGCCGCGGCGGCACCCTCCTGATTTTCGTTAATGGCCGGATTATTACTGAACTCCTGGTTGATCGACGCGTTTCCGATGGTCAGATTTTTATTGCTTCGGGTTTAACCGCTGCCGATATCGAATCAATGCAAAAAACGTGGCCGAACATCGACGCGAAAAAACGCAAATGACGCGGCGCGTGCTGGCGATCGCGCTGGCCGTAAGTGTGTTTTCCAGTCCGTTGGGCGCACAAAACTCGAAAGTCGAGATCAACCTCCCAACGGATAACGATGCACTTTTTCACGGGGGCGGCCCGGATTTTTATCAATATATTGAGCGCGATTTTCACGGCGAAAAATCGACGCCCTGGGAAGGCGGCCGTTATGGATTTGTCCGCAATCCGGTGTCGACGGCGCAGGGTTTGATCTACACCCGATTCCACGAAGGGATCGACATCCGGTGCCTGCATCGCGATGCCCGGGGCGAGCCGCTCGACGAGGTGCGGGCGATCGCCGACGGCAAAGTGGTGCACGCCAATCAAGTGGCGGGTTATTCAAACTATGGACGCTATATCGTGATCGAACATGTTTGGGATGGCTCGCCTTACTACAGTCTTTACGGTCACCTAAGCGAGATCGCAGTGGGCGTTGGCCAGAGGGTGAATCGCGGCGAACGGATCGCGCGGATGGGTTACACGGGCGAAGGGTTGAGTCAGGCCCGCGCCCATCTCCATCTCGAGCTAAATCTCATGTTCAATCGCAATTTCGAATCGTGGCACGATCACAATTTTCGCGATCCAAACCACAACGGCATTTATAATGGAATTAATCTGGCGGGACTTGATATCGCACGGTTTTTTCTCGAGCGGGAAAAGCGACCCGATCTCAGCGTCCCGCAATTCCTGGCTGAGGAAGAGGTATTTTGCAAAGTGACCGTGCCGAACTCACCCCACTTCGATTTGCGCAAATTCTATCCATGGATGGTGAAAAATATCTCGGCGAATGCGCAGTCCTGGGAAGTAAGTTTTGCGCGCTCAGGAGTGCCCTTGCAGATCGAAGCGCGCAGCGAACCGGTCTCACAACCGACGCTGACCTACGTCAAAAAATCGGCGATCGATTGTGCGTACCTAACCCGTGATGAGCTGGCCGGTCGCGGCGATCATGCGCATCTAACGGAAAGTGGAATGCGCTTGATGCGGTTGCTAACCTGGCCGGAGTAGTGACTGAAACGCCAGCCCCCGCTATGCGAGCGAAGCGAGGGTTGCCGACAAAGTCAGCTTAAAGCTTTCACCGCGGGATCCCTCGACTACGCTCGGGATGACGGTCTGACCTAACAAGAAGTAGGCTTGCGCTGCGCCAGCGCGACGGAGTGCGGGATCGCGCCCTCAACAAAGCCGAGACATTCCACGGCTCCGCTCGGTTTGCCGGGCAACGCGATCACGAGCGAGCTGTCAACGATGGCGGCGAGGCTACGCGAGAGAATCGCGTTCGGCGTGATCTTCATCGATTGGGCGCGCATCACTTCACCAAAGCCGGGTATCTCCACGCGCATGATCTCGCGGATCGCTTCCGGCGTGACGTCGCGCTCGGCTACCCCAGTACCGCCAGTCGTCAGAATCAGACCGCATCCCTGCGCCGAAAAACTGCGGATCGTTTCCTGAATTCGCTTCTTGTCGTCCGGCACGATCGCTTCAGCGAGGACATCCCAGCCATGATTTTCTGCTGAAGCTTTCACCGCGGGATCCCTCGACTACGCTCGGGATGACGGTCTGACCTAACAAGAAGTAGGCTTGCGCTGCGCCAGCGCGACGGAGTGCGGGATCGCGCCCTCAACAAAGCCGAGACATTCCACGGCTCCGCTCGGTTTGCCGGGCAACGCGATCACGAGCGAGCTGTCAACGATGGCGGCGAGGCTACGCGAGAGAATCGCGTTCGGCGTGATCTTCATCGATTGGGCGCGCATCACTTCACCAAAGCCGGGTATCTCCACGCGCATGATCTCGCGGATCGCTTCCGGCGTGACGTCGCGCTCGGCTACCCCAGTACCGCCAGTCGTCAGAATCAGACCGCATCCCTGCGCCGAAAAACTGCGGATCGTTTCCTGAATTCGCTTCTTGTCGTCCGGCACGATCGCTTCAGCGAGGACATCCCAGCCATGATTTTCTGCTGCCGCTTTCACCGCGGGGCCGCCAAGGTCCTGGTACTGTCCGCCACTGGCGCGATCGGAAATCGTAATGATGCCGAGGACAATTTGCATTTCTTGTCTCGTCATTCCGGGCAAAGTCGAGGAATCCCGCTGCGAAACCTTAAAGGAAAGTTCATCGGGATCCCTCGAGTTTGCTCGGGATGGCCGATCATACGAGACGCTTCGTTTTTTTCACCAAGTGCACATCCGAGATCTCCATCTCTTTGTCGATGGCTTTGCACATGTCGTAAATCGTGAGGAGCGCGATCGCGACGCCGACAAGCGCTTCCATCTCCACTCCGGTTTGCGCGGTGGTGCGCGCGCTGCAGGTTGCGTTGACCGCGCCGCCCTTCATTTGGAAATCAATTTCGACGTTGCTCAGGGGCAAGGGATGACATAGCGGAATCAATTCCGCGGTTCGTTTGGCTGCTTGAATTCCCGCGATCTGCGCTGTTGCAAAAACATTCCCCTTCCCGATCCGATTGCGCGAGATCGCATTGGCAGTCGCGCGCTTGATTTTGATTTTTCCCGTCGCAATGGCAATGCGCAGACTCTGCGGCTTGGCCGAAACATCCACCATCCGCACCCGCCCGTCGGAGCCGATGTGACTGAGACGCTTCACGCTTTTATCACTCCACTACTGCAACACTCCATTACGTCAGCCGCCGATCGCGATCATTTTGCGGTTCGGCTGGTAATTCTCCCGGAAATCGTGCTGCTGCGGTTTTCGCTCGACTACTTCAAGGAAAAATTGCCGTAGTTCCTCATCGCTCGCGCCGGCACGGAGAGGCTTCATGATGTCGAACTCAAGGTAACTGCCGAGACATGGCCGAAGTTTACCATCGCAGGTCAGGCGAAGTTTGTTACAGCTTTCACAAAAATGCAGATTGGTCATCGCGCCGATGAATCCTATGCGTTGATCCCGTCCCGGAACTTGATAGTAAGTGGCGGGACCATTGGTGTGGAAAGTTGGCTCGGGGATCAGATCTCCAAAATGCGCCTCGATTGCGCATTTCGCTTCCGCCACCGGGAGAAAATTTCGTTCGGTTAACACTTCAGTCGTGCTGACGGGCATCATTTCGATGAAGCGCAAAATCAAATTCTGCGATGCGGCGAAATCGATCAAGGGAATGAGTTGCTCTTCATTGCGGCCTCGCATCAGGACTGTGTTCAGCTTTATTTGCTCGAACCCGGCGGCCACGGACGCGCCGATTCCCTGCAATACCGAAGGAAGAAAATCACGCCCGGTGATCTGGGCATACACGTTTTGATCCAAGGTATCGAGCGAGATATTAAGCGAGCGAACGCCGGCAGCTTGCAAAACAGCCGCCACCGTCTGGTTCGGTGTAATTTCCCGCGCTAGCAGCGTTCCATTTGTCGAAACTCCGACATCGCGAATGCCGGGAATTTTTGGCACTTCCCGAATGAAATCGACAATGCCGCGACGCGTCAGTGGTTCGCCGCCGGTGATGCGTACTTTTGTTACGCCGAGCCCGGCAGCGATGCGGATGAGGCGCAGCGTTTCCTCGTAAGACAAAATTTCAGCGCGAGGCAGCCATTCCTGCAACTCCTGTGGCATGCAGTAGGCGCAGCGTTCGTTACAACGGTCGGTCACCGAAACGCGTAGATAGGAGATGCGATGACCAAAGCGATCTTCCATTGCGCAACGTTACGAGCGCACGGGGGTTGAATCAAGAAAGTGACGAGATTGACTCGTTATTGTGCCCCGGTATGATTTTTACACTATGAAGCATCGATTTGCCCCTTGGGTATTCCTTGTCGCTGCCGCTGCGGTAACTTTGCTCCTTTCCGGATGTTCGACTGTCGAGTCACGAATTGCTGAGCATCCAGACGTTTACCATAGCTTATCCGCACGCCAACAACAGTTGGTTGCAAATGGGCAAATCGCGCCTGGTATGCCGCGAGATGCTGTTTACCTGGCTTGGGGGTCGCCGGACCAGAGAGTGGAAGGGGCGATGCGCCGTCAGATGACCGAGACTTGGATTTATGTCCAATACACCTCTGCCTATCCCTACGGTTACGGTTACGGTTATGGATATCCCTACGGTTACGGAGGGGGATTTGGTTACGGAGGGGGACTTGGTTTCGGCGGTGTCATCGCTACGCACCGTCATCATGGCCGTTCATTCGCCTTTTTCGGCGATCCTTTCTACGATCCCTTTTATTACTCCTACATTCCTCCGAGCATCCCCTATCCATATCGCACCGTAACTTTTGCTAACGGGCGGGTCGTTTCATTCCAATCGCTCGTCGGACCGTATCGCTATTGATTGCGTCCGGCTGAATCGGAACGCACATTAGCCTGCGATGGCGTTCCGTTCCTTTCAGGATTTTGTCGAGCAACTCGATCGCGCTGGCGAGTTGCGACGCATCACAGAGGAGGTCGACACTGAGCTGGTCATTGCGGAATGGGCAAATCGCGAAATGAAATCGCCCAGCGGTGGAAAAGCGCTGCTATTTGAGAAGCCGATGATTGATGGAAAGCCATCGGCCTTTCCTGTTGCGATTAACACCATGGGCTCGCGCAAGCGCATCGCCATGGCGCTGGGAGTGAATGAAGTCGCCGATCTCGCCCAGGAAATTCAGCTGATCCTGAAGGCGAAACCGCCGACGGACTTGCGGGAAGGTTTCGCGCTCTTGAAACAAGGGATTCACCTGCTTCATGCGCGGCCGAAACGTGTCAAGGAGGCGGCCTGCCAGGAGGTAGTTCAGATATTGGATTCAGATCAAACCTCAAACAACGTCAGTCCGGCTCGGACCAAACCTCAGATATCACTTCTCGATCTTCCCATCCTCAAATGCTGGCCGAAGGATGGCGGACGTTTCATCACTTTTCCCAACGTGCATACACGCGATCCCGAAAGCGGTGCTCGCAACGTCGGGATGTACCGGATGCAAATTTTCGATGAGCGCACGACCGCCATGCACTGGCAGGTGCACAAGGTCGGCGCTCGTCACGGCAAGGTTTACTATCAACAGGGCGAGCGCATGCCGGTCGCGGTCACACTCGGTGGCGATCCCGCGCTCACTTTCGCTGCAACCGCGCCATTACCCGATGGACTCGATGAGATTTTGTTTGCTGGATTTTTGCGCAAAAAATCGGTGGAGCTGGTGAAATGCAAAACCGTCGACGTGGAGGTTCCCGCTGATGCTGATTTCGTTTTGGAAGGTTTTGTCCAGCCGGGCGAAATGCGACCGGAGGGACCGTTCGGCGACCACACCGGTTTCTACACCGCGGTCGAGGATTATCCTGTCTTTCATCTGACCGCGATCACGCATCGGGGTGACGCCTTTTATCCGACGACAATCGTCGGCCCGCCGCCAATGGAGGATTTTTACATGGGCGACGCGACGGTGCGGATTTTCTTGCCTGTCTTCAAAATGAATTTTCCCGAGTTGGTGGATATGACGCTGCCGCCGGAGGGTGTTTTCCACAATCTAGTTTTCGTTAGCATTCGGAAGCAGTATCCCTATCAGGCATTCAAGGTGATGCATGGGTTGTGGGGAATGGGGCAGATGATGTTTTCCAAGTACATTTTGGTGGTGGACGAGGATTGCGACGTGCACAACACCAGCGAAGTGCTCTTCCGTTTATGCGCCAATACTGATCCTGAGCGCGACAGCACCATTATTCGGAATCCAAGCGATTCACTCGATCACGCGCCTACCGAGCAGAACATTGGGTCTCACATGGGCATTGATGCCACACGCAAATTGCCGGGCGAAAATTATCACCGCCCCTGGCCGGAGCTGCTCAAGATGGATGAGCGCGTGCAGGCGATCGTCGATTCGCTTCGGAAAAACCAGGGATAACTGCACGCCGAATCAGAAGTGTTTTTCGGCTCCCCAGAGCGTCGTCCCACCATTGCGCGCTCGAAAGCATTTGGTATGGGCCGCAACCGGAACACAGACTTTCCAGTCTGTGCGCCCAGCGGAGTTGCACTCCGCTGCCGAGCAAAAGAAAGCGGACAGAATGTCCGCTTGGTGCACAGGCCACAAGCCTGTGTTCCGTTCTTCAGTACTTTTCTAGAACCCTTAGAGATCCACCGCAGCCGCCCAAGGGCGATTGAGGTTCACTCCGCTTACGACGGCAGCGATTATTAGTAGCCGCCGGAGGGACGACGAAAAAGTTGCCCCGTATCAATATCGCGGGTCAGCCCGCCCGGCGGAACACCTCTCAGGTCGTAGCGCCGTCCGGTATATGGACTGCGGAACACTCCAGGAGTGTTGGTGTAACGCGCAAGTGGCCAACCTCCCGGTGGCACAGGCCCGTAAGCGCGGGCCCGATCTTCCTGAATCGCGTGACCGATCAATGCGCCAGTGGCCGCTCCGGCCGCCGCCCCGATGGCAGCCGCGCGCACGTTTCCGGTGGCCGCTCCGCCGATGATCGCCCCGGCTGCCGCACCGTAGCCCGCCCCAGCGCCAGTTGGAGTGTCGCATGAGCTGAGAATGAAAGAACTCAGCGCGATGCCCGAAACAACGGTGAAAAAATTTCGCTTCATATGTGATACTATTTTGTTTGACGAATTAAACCACGCAAGTGACGGAAAGTTTTCGACGGTGATATTCGAAAACTCCGCCTGGTTAACCGGCCAATTCGAATGACGACAGAGCTAAGGCCTGACGAAGACCTTGTTGACGTGCGTGTCTAGAACAAGACCACCGTGGGGGATGTTCGAGCAGTCAAACCCTGTCCGGGGTGGATAGGGACTGTTGACAACCCCGTCGGCGTTATGGGGATCTCTTTCACCCATTGGATACTTTCCCTTCTGCGCCGGATACTTTTTAGCGGCGTCTTGTGGAGTAATCTGCGTTGCGACAGCGGCTCCACCCGCACCTTGTTTAGAAACTTTGCTCGAGTCAGGTCCCTTCGGGTTTTGCTGCTGATACATTCCACCTTCCTTCATCTGAGCCACCGCCGTATTGGATAAGACAAACGCAAGGCAACTCACCGCCACGGCCGAAACAACTGTAATCAATCTGGTTTTCATATTCATAATATTCCCCTTCATTGGTAGGTTTTCGTAATAGAAAAGTTAGACGGATGCCTGGCGCCGCAAATTCAAAAAACAGTTGAGGAACTGCGCCGTCACTCGCCCTGACTTCTCCAGCTTACTCAGACGATAATCTTTTTCGAAAATGCGAAAGTTGTCCAGCTTCATTCGTCGAAGAAGCGCGTGATAAATCGAACGCATGATTTCGGCCGGAAGCATCGAACGGCGATCCTCGGGCGGAAGCAGTCTGGCGGCGT
>QHQU01000319.1 GCA_003219925.1 Verrucomicrobiota bacterium | reverse complement strand
TCGCGGCGTTGATCGAGGTCGTGCACTGCGCAGACGTCCTTGGGAAAAAGAAGATCCAGTGTCCAATCAAATGCCACACGAACCTTTTTATCCAGGCCCGGTAGCTTGCTGAGGTAAAGCGTCCGCCACATCCACCAGGCGAAGAAGCCCGAGAAATTGAAACCAAGAACCCGCGCCACGCCCATCCGGCGACCGATCGAAGCCAGCAACCCGATGGTCGTGAACGAAAATGATCTTAAAGGACGACCTAAGAGTATAGCCGCGATATTGTGCGCCACGACCTTGCCCTCACGTATGGCATGTTGCGCTGGAGGCGGATGAGAGCTACCCGGATTTCTGATGTCCGGCACAAACGCACAATCCCCCACGGCCCACACGTTGGGCCAACCGGGAACTCGCAAGAATTCGTTTACGAGTAATCGGCCTCGCTCCTTTGCACACGGAAGCGAAGCAATGATGGGACTGGGCACGGTTCCCGCCGTCCACACCAGCGTGCGCGATGGAATTGCCACACCATCGGCTAAGAAAACTCTGCTCTCGGTCAGGCTCTTGACCCGGGTATTAAGGCGGATTTCCACACCGCGTTTCTCGACCACTTTCTCGCTGTATCGTCCCAGACTTTCACCCAGTTCCGGTAGGATCGCCGGCCCAGAATGGACCAGCATAACCCGCAACAAATCTTCACCCAGAGCGGGGTAGAACGGCAGCGCCTCACGTACGAAGTCATTTAACGCTGCAACCGTTTCCACCCCTGCAAAGCCGCCACCCGCCACCACAAAAGTAAGTAACGATTGCCGCTCTGCCGGATTGCACTCAAAATTGGCTTCTTCCAAATGCCGGAGGATTTGCGCGCGCAATTGAATGGCATCCCGGAGCGATTTCATGGGCACGGCCAGGTCGATGAGACCCGGGATGTCGTAAAAGTTGGTGATCGATCCCAGTGCGATGACCAGATGATCGTAGTCGATCTCTTGTGAATGGTTGCGGTAACCACGTGAAATCAAGACCCGCTTGTTTGGCAGATCGATTTCGTTCACCTCACCTACCAACACCTCTACTTTGCGAAGCAGCTTTCGAAGGGGATTTACGATATTCGTGATCTCGAGATCGCTCGCGGCAATCTCGTGAAGCATCGGCGTGAACAGGAAAAAGTTATCGCGACTAACAAGGGAAATCTCCACCGCACTCTGGCGCGCCAGCAATTTCTCAAGATGAATGGCCGCATAAACACCGCCGAAACCACCGCCGAGAATGACGATTCGTTTCTTGCGCCGCCTGCGTTTTACCTGAACGATCATTGAGTTCCTTCCGTTGCAAGGCGCCGACGCAGCTGTGGAGAAGGTATTAACCCTGTTAGGACTGCCGGGGAGGCGGTAGCTCAGATTTTGCGTCTAACAAGCTAGGCTGCGCTACTCCGGCACCGCCGGACTGACCCAGGCCCCTCTCAATTTCATCTCGGGCTGCGCTGAATTCTTTCACAGCCCGGCCCATACCCCGGGCGAGCTCAGGCAGCTTCTTCGCGCCGAACAGAAGTAAAACAATGAGCAGGATTACCATCATGTCCGGTCCCATAAGATTGAGGATACTAGCGATCATTGGAGTCATAAGCGTGTTTGGTTAGCGGTAATTTGCTCTTCGCTTATTCAACCAATTTGATGGATTTATATTCCCACAGAATGATGTGCCGCAGCATTTCGGTGGTGGATATCCGTGAGATTGGCCCCCCCGCCGGAGTTTCTTTTATGAGGATGGAATAAAACGGGGCCGCGCCGGTCTTATAAACAAATGGCAAACCACCTGAACGTGCTGTGCCGGGCCGAGATATGACCTCCCGAAAATTGCTATGGTTTTACCATTGAAAGCGGAACATGCTTCGCAGACCGAAGATTTCGAATCGACGCCAAAGATTGTGAAATTCGCCGTAGTCCCCAAGAAGCAAGAAGAGCCGGATCAATCTCCGAAAGAAGAGCTAATGTCTTTTGAAGCGGCGATGCTCCCTCACCTTGATGCTGCGCACAATTTGGCGAGATGGCTGCTTCGCAACGAACAAGATGCCCAAGACGTCGTGCAAGAGGCATATCTGCGCGCTTTTAGGTCTTTTAGCGGATTCCATGGGACCAACGGCCGGGCCTGGTTGCTTACAATCGTTCGAAATACCTCATACACGTTGCTCAAAAAGAACCGCGCGGTTGATTTCACAACAACTTTTGATGAAGAAATACAGGCGACCGGGCACGAGTCTGTGAGTCCCGCGACGATTCTGGAGCATAGTGAAGACGCGGAGCTGATTAGAGAAGCCATGGATGAATTGCCGGCCGAATTCCGTGAGATTCTGGTGCTGCGACATCAGGAAGGTCTCTCCTACAAGGAGATAGCCAACATCGCGCGAATCCCGCTGGGTACGGTCATGTCGCGGCTGGCTCGTGCGCGGGACAAACTTAAGGAATATTTGGCCGTTCGGATGAGTAAGTAGATATAAGATGACCTGCGACGAAGCTATAAAACTGATGGATGGCTATTTGGATGGCGAACTGGATCCGATTACCAGCCAGACGATCGAGCAGCATTTGCGAGAGTGCGGTCGGTGTGATCAAGCCTACAAAACCCAGGGCTCACTAATTCGTGCGATCGGCAACGCCACTCCTTATTTCAAGGCACCTGCAGAGTTACGTGAGCGGATCCAATCCTCCTTGCGAAAGGAGACCACCGGCCAGCCGGTGCGAAATGGTGTG
>QHQU01000011.1 GCA_003219925.1 Verrucomicrobiota bacterium | reverse complement strand
TCAATTCGAACCGTCGCAACGCGCCGAGCACACGGTCTATTTCGAAGCGAACGCATCTCGGGCTCAGTTTGAGGAACGGGATACGCCTTTCGGCCATCCAATTATCGACGCAACGGCACGAAACCGACGCAGCTTTCGCTACTGCTTTCTTGTTAACTAACCGCGAACCATCGGCAGCCGGTTCGGTAGCTGGCACGGTTCTTCCGTGCATCTCTTGGACACGTGATACATTCATCAGCGTGACAATGCACAGCTGATTTTTGCTTCTAAGCGCGGCTTGATCAGCAGCGCGAATGCTCGCTCAAGAGTGGCATCAGCCGGATGGCTTCAGCCAAGGCAGGATCCATCAGCCAGACCGCGGCGATGACGTGGCTGCGTGTGGAGAACCGTTTTCGGCAGCGGCGGAAGTCGGGCACGGAACACAGGCTTGAAAGCCTGTGCGCCACACAGGTCTCTAGACCTGTGTTCCTGCTTTTCTCCTGCCGATCGTGATTAGAGATGTCTCCGCTACGCTCGACATGACAAAAGAAGACCGACGCGAGCTCCGCGCTCGTTAACCATCCCAGCCCCGTGAGGCGAAGCCTTCTAGGCGGTTGATTCGCCGGGGTTGCTGGTTGACTGTTTACGTCCGGGGCGGCGTGTCGGCTCGAAGAGTAGTTGCGCGGTAAACCGGGATGAGAGGGAGAGAATGTTTTCCGAAAACTATTCGGTCTGTTTAAACGAGGATGGATCGCCGCGCGAGATCGCGCGCAGCGGCCCCGTCGTTACTTACAAAGCGATCGATTACCACAGCGGTCGAGTGGTAGCGATGCAGCTCATCCCCCTTGCCAGTATTGATGAAGTGGAACGCGTCCGATTCGAAGAAAATGCGAGGACGGCGCAAAAGCTGAATAACACTAATCTCGCCAAAGTTTTTGATGTCGGAGTCGAGCATGATCACTTCGTTTTCGTATCCGAATATCTGGAAGGTGAAGCCGCGGACGCCTGGGTGCGTGCGCACGGTCCGATGCCGGCAGACGCGGTTTTGCGCATCGGCCTTCAGGTCATGAACGTGCTCGCGGAAGCGGCCACTCACAGCTTGACCCATCGTTCCATCCAGCCGGCGAATTTGATGATCCTTCCCGGAGCGGCCTTCGATGGCGGCTGGCCCGGGGTTAAATTGCTTAATTTCGGTCTGGGCGGCCTCAAACTGCAATCGGACAACAGTGAGACGCACGAGCTTGCGCCCTCACTGCAACCAGAATTTTCCAGCCCTGAGCAACTGGAAAACAAGCCGGTCGATTTTCGTTCCGACATTTTTTCTCTCGGGGCCGCGATGTGGTTTCTCCTCACCGGTTCTGCGCCGTCACCCCTGCCGACGACTGAGTCGGGCCCGCGGCTCTCGGCGCCCACCGGTGCGGTCCCACGATTTGTACGAAATCTCGTTAGCCGGATGGTTCGCACGAATCCCGAGGAACGTCCGCAGCATCCGGCCGCGTTCGCAGAAAAGATTCACGCGTGCCTGCAAAAAGTGGAGCGGCAAACTGCCTTTACCCGTAGCTTTGCGCCGGCCGCGATCGCAACAATTCCGACACGAGAAAAGAAACGTATCGGTCCCGCTCTTGCTCTCGCGGCAGCGATTGCGGTTCTTGCTTCGCTTGGCGCATTCTATTTCGTGCGATCGCAACGTGAATCGAAGCCGCTCGGTGTGATCATTGGTGTGCCAGAAACGGCGGAAGGCTCCTCGCTGCCTGTTACTGCATCGGCTTCGCCGTCGCCCGTTGTAAATCAAGTCGCCGAACATCCTCGCTTGGTCGCTCAGCAATCTCCGAAGCAAGCGGCATCGCCGGGGCCAATGGCGGAAAACGTTTCCTCGTCACCACAGTCACCGCAGTTAGCAGCCAACAATAGAATGGCCGAACCACCGGTTCCGGCAGAAGGCCCATCCGAAACTAAACAGGCATCCGAAACTAAACAGGCGCCCGTTAGCTCCGAGTCGCCACCTGCCGAAAAAAACCAATCGGCTCCGCCTGATCTTCCCAATCGCACCGAGTTGGCAGCTAAAGATTCTTTAGCGACAACTGCTTCAGGAGACGAACCGCCAAACTTTTCCGGGCATGTCGCGACTGCCAAGAAACCTAATGATTCGAATGCATCTAAAACAAAGGCCCGCCGTCAGCGCGTGGCCAAATCTTCCGCGCACGGCCCGCTGCCGCCGCTTCGTGTTGGGTCCGCGCCGGCCAGGTTTGTCGGCACCACCCCCAGTGGAAACTGGGTTCTGCGATTACCTTCGGGGGAAACGATCATCACGCCGCCCTTGCCTAACGTCGATGATGCGCCAGTGATTTCTCATCGCCGCGTTCGGCGAGTCGCACGGCCAATTCCGCTGGAAGATGAGCCGCCGGTAGTCGTTCTTCCGCCGGACTTCTGAGTGCAGGAGCAAAAGGCTCGCCGAAGCTCTATTTAGCGGCTATTTTCCGGGGCCAAATCCGCCGACGTAGCTCAGCTGGTAGAGCAGCTGATTCGTAATCAGCAGGTCACGGGTTCGAATCCCGTCGTCGGCTCCACCTCATGCCAATCGCGATCATTGTTCCGACCTTAGAGGAAGTGGACAACATCGTGCCGCTGGTGGAACAGATCGAGCAAACGAACGTTCCGTTCGGCGAAATCATCTTCGTCGATGACGGCTCGATTGACGGCACGCGTGAGAAGATTCGCGCGCTGGCGACGGCGCATCGGGTGTGCCTGATCGAGCGTGACGGACCTGAACGCGGATTGGCCGGCGCCATTATCGCTGGCGCGAACGCATCATCGGCCGATGTTTTTGTGGTGATGGATGCCGACCTTAGCCATCCGCCGGAAGAAATCGCATCCTTATTGCAACCGGTCCTGGCGAACGATGCCGATCTCGTCATCGGCAGCCGCTACGTTCCTGGTGGGGCAACGCCGGATTGGCCGGCCTGGCGCCGATTTCTCTCGCGCGTCGCATCCGCGCTGGCCTATCCGCTTACCGGCGTGCACGATTCCATGGGCGGATTTTTTGCGATCCGGCGCGAGTTCTTATTGCAATTCGCTAAACAGGCCGCTGGGTTCAAGATCGTCTTCGAAACAATTGTGCGTGGACGAAAAACCCTGCGGGTACGCGAAGTCCCGATCGTATTCCGGGATCGCGCACGAGGGATGTCCAAGATGTCATTCGCTCAGGCGATGCGCTTTGCCCTGGCCTGGCTCCGAGCGATTGGGCGGCGGTTAACCGAAGGCAAGACTTCGGCGCCACCGGTGCCGGCACAAAGATTATTTCGCGATTAAATTTTGCTCCCGCCGAAGATCGATCGCGAGCGCGAGATAAAGCATGAGAGCGGCGAAAAACAGGCTGCCATAAATTTGTGCCAGGCGCGGCGCGATCCCCGTCGCGCTTAAAAGCGCGAGCGCGATCAACAGCCAGATCAGCGAGGCCGGTGCTTCCAAGCTCCGTTTGATCAGGAGCGCGAGCGGAAACATTAGCCAGACAAATAAGTAACCGAAGGTAAGCGGCGTAAAAATCAGGATCAGGCTTAAAAGCGCGGCGAATTCCCGGGCATCTCCTTCCGGCGCGCGTTGGCGCGGCATTGCCGCAACAAAGGAAAAGCCAAGGAGAAGCGCGCTCGCAATGATAACGATGTTTACCGTCCTGAAATCAAGATCGGCGACATTTGCGTAAGCTGGTGGATTGGGTGCCTCATCGACGCTGACTCGCCTGAGCAAACGATTGGCCAGACCGAAAATCGATTGATTTTTCCAGGTATAACCGCGCTCCGGCCGTTGCGCGATCCCACCTTGTTCATAATGCAACATCCCGCGTTGCCAATCGCGAGCGTCGTTCAAGGTCTGGTGCCATCCGCGAAATGGAATTGGCAAAAGGAAAAGCAAAATGACCAGGGTGATGACCAGCGAGATCGCGGCCATCCAATAACGGCGATAAACAAAATAAACAATCGCGAGCAATGGGAACGCTTTGATCGCGACCGCGAGCGCAACCAGGGCGCCGGCTAAGATTTCCTGGCCGTGGCGCAAGCTCAGAAACGCGCCGAGCATGAGCGCGAGCAAAATCAGACTCGGTTGGCCGAGATGATAACTCGACCAGACAAAGGGGATAACGATGAAGGAGGCGATTACAATCGGCCCGTTCTGGACGCGCTGCTCCGACATCAATGCGCTTGAAAACCTGATGCAGAGAATCCACGCCATCGTGTTTAGCGCCGACAAAATCAAAATCAGTGCGGGCTTTCCAAAGAACGCTGGTGCCGCCAAAAGCAACGCGCACGTGGGCGGATACATGAACGGAAAATTTTGTGTGTACGGGTAAAGCTCGTCGCCGCGCAGGACGGTTTGCCCTGCATCAAACCAAGTCCGGTAATCCATCTGCGTGCCGCTGTGCAAAAAGCGGACGAACGGCAGAAGGGTGAAGGTTGTCGCCGTAGTGAGAAACAGCACCCGGATCAGGAGCCGCGCGCGCGAACCTTCCAGTCGCTCAGTCAGAATTCGCAGCCGAGCGATCACGCGGCAATCGGCTCAATTACCGGACGTGCCTTATGCCAGTCGGTGCTTTGTTCATAAGCGTGCGCAATCTGAAAAATCCGCGCTTCATCCAGCGCTTTTCCAAGGAGCTGTAATCCGATCGGCAACGTCTTTCCGTTCTTGGATTGGGCAAACCCACAGGGAACACTGATGCCGCAAATTCCGGCGAGGTTCGCAGCGTTGGTGAAAATATCCGCCAGATACATCTGCAAGGGATCGGTCGTTTTCTCGCCCAGCTTGAACGCCGGGCTGGGCGACGTTGGCGAAACGAGAGCTTCTACTTTCTCAAACTCGCGCACGAAATCCTGACGGATAAGCTCGCGCACCTTTTGCGCACGCAAATAATAGGCGTCGTAATAACCGGAACTGAGAACGTAAGTGCCGAGAATAATTCGCCGTTTCACTTCCGCGCCGAATCCTTCCGCACGGGTGCGGGCGTAATGATCAAACAAGCTGCTCACGTTCTCCGCCCGATGTCCGTAGCGCACCCCATCAAAGCGCGCGAGATTGGCCGAAGCTTCCGCCGTCGCCAGAATATAGTAAACGCTGATGGCGTAGTCCGTATGCGGAAGCGAAACCTCGATGATCTCCGCGCCGAGTTCGCCTAGCTGTTTCACTGCGGCGATGACCGCGCTTTTCACCGCCGGATCGACGCCTTCAATCATGTATTCCTTTGGCAAGCCAATGCGGATGCCTTTCAGGTCACGGCCAAGATTCTTGGTATAATCCGGGACTGGGGCATTGAGCGAAGTCGAATCGTGCGAATCATGGCCGGCAATCGCGTTCATCAGCAAAGCGGAGTCTTGTACAGTTTTCGTTAGCGGTCCGATCTGATCGAGGGAGGAAGCAAAGGCGACGAGACCGAAGCGCGAGACGCGGCCATAACTGGGCTTGAATCCGACTATTCCGGACAGTGCGGCGGGCTGACGAATCGATCCACCGGTGTCGGTGCCAAGCGCGCCGAATGCAATATCCGCGGCGACGGCTGCGGCCGATCCGCCGCTTGATCCGCCCGGCACACGCGAGAGGTCCCAGGGATTGCGCGTGACTTGGACGCTGGAATTTTCCGTCGAGGAACCCATGGCAAATTCGTCCATGTTCATCCGGCCAAACGGAATTGCGCCGTGCCCACGCAATTTCTCGATCACGGTTGCGCTGTAGGGCGCACGATAGCCGCGCAAGATTTTGGAAGCACAGGTGCATTGCTGGCCTTCGACATTGATCAGATCCTTGATCGCGATCGGAATCCCGCCCAGCGGTAAACTCACGTCCGTTTTTTCCGCCTCCGCCATCGCCGTGGCAAAATCGTGCACCAAGTACGCGCCGATTTCGGGATCCACGGCATCGATTCGCTCCTCCAGTGCCTGCAATGTCTCACTTGGCGAAATTTCCCCCCGCCGGAGAAAATCCCTGAGTTCGATGATGCTGAGCGCCGGCAGATCGCGCTTCGTCATTCCACAACTTTGGTGACGATGAAAAGATTGTTGGCCTGCCGTGGTGCGTTACTCAAGGCTTCGGCGGCAGTAAACCAATCGCAAGGATTATCTGCACGAAAAACGTTGAAAATCGGGACCGCATGCGCCGCCGCTTCCACTCCCTCGACGTTCACTTCCTTTAATTTTTCTGCGTACTTCAAGACGTCGCCGAGCTGTTTTTGAAAAAGCGCGGTCTCCTGCGCGGTCAATTGCAATCTGGCTAATTGCGCGACGTAAGCAACGTCGAGTTCGCTTGCCATTTTAAAAATGGAAGCGCGTCAGCAGCCACGTCACCGCTACTGCCAGCGCAATCACCAGCACCAAAAAGATGATCCGGCCTTCCCGTCGTGCCTTGCGCAACGAACCAGGCCGACGCCTCCCCGATTCTTCATCGCCCCAGCGTTTATCGCGCAATGAGAGAGAAGCGTCGAGTCGGCTCCCGCGCTGATGGGCTCGCTCCAATAATTCCTCCCGCTGCCGACGCGATGTTTCCTGTGCCAAACGCGGCGCTTCTTCGATCATTTGCTGCAACTTCTGCATCTGATCGCGCAACTCATTCTCGCGGCGCGCCAGTTCCTCGTGTTGCTGATCGACTGCCGAGCCGGTTTTAGGCGAACGCCGAATCATTCCGCAATCTTAACCCTTCGCCATCCACCAGAAGATGAGTAACGCGACCAGTCCCACCGTAATTAACGGCAGCGAAAGTGCGAACCCGATTAAGACCCACTGCCCAAACGACTTCTCGCCACGCATTCCCGCCACATCTGGCCCCGCTTCCGGTAACGGCACGTTGTCCGAATCCTGCGTCGCGATCGCTTGCAAACGACTTCGCTGCTGACTGAATTCCGCGCGCGCATCGTCTACCGTACTAAGCGCCCGGCTCAGTTCCCGGTGCAAATCCGACGGATTCCAACCTTTGGGATCAATCCCTTCCAGCACCTCGAGATGCTGGCCAAAGCTCTCGCGCGTGGCCCGCAGTTGCTCAAGCTTGTTCTGCGTCTCGTACGCCTCCCGTTCCAACACCACCAGCGAGCGCGTTAGCTTGTCTGTCATTTCGGCCCGGCCACGTTCCAGTTCTTCCTGCCGCCGGCTCAGCTCTTCCAACTCGCGTTTTTGTTTTTCGATCTGTTCCTGTTGCCGGCGCAACTGCAGCAATTGCTCTTGCGCTTTTTGCACCTGCGAACCGAGCAACTCGGGGGTGACTTCATCTTCGTCGCTTAATTCAAGCATCTGTTCCATCGCACGAGTCCGTTCTGGCATGATTTTGCGGAGCAGAGCGTTTTGCCCCGCTCCATTAAGTCGGACATTAAAGACTCAAGTTCGAATTTCCAGACTTTTCATCGTCACCGGCGCAATTTTTCTTCCAGCCGATCGAAATTTCGCATCGGTTAGCGTCTGCCGCGCGATCGTTTTGCCTCTCCCTTTGCCAAAAGGAGAGGAGATGCACTTCGCTAATGGCAAGCATCTCTAAAGACGTCCAAAATTGCCTTCAAATCGACGACTTCATTTCCAACAACACGCCCTTGAAATATTCCGTCTCGGGCATGGTCGGCAAAATGGGGTGATCGAGCGCTTGTTCGAAACGGCGCAGCTGACGGGCCGATCGACGCGCGTCTACCAAGGCCGCCGAAATTGTTTCGGATAAAATTGTGTCCGTGACGTGGTGCGAACAGGAAAACGTTGCCAGGATTCCGTCGCGCGAGAGCAACTTGAAGGCGCGCAAGTGCAGCTCGCGATAACCGCGAATGGCATCGCGGACGCGGCTCTTGCTTTTCGTGAACGAGGGCGGGTCGAGGACGATCAAATCAAATTGCGCCCCAGCTTTTTCGGCAGCTCGCAAATAGACAAAGACATCCTGCTCTACCCATCGCACCGGTAGCTGATTGCGTTTTGAGTTATCCCGCGCCGCTGCGATTGCGCTGGCCTGCATCTCGACCCCGATCACTTCCCTCGCCCCTGCCCGCGCGCAGGTGAGGGCGAACGCCCCTTCATTGGTAAAGCAATCAAGGACGCGCCGGCCCGCGGCGATGCTGGCGACGACCGGATAATGAGGAATCTGATCGAGATAAAATCCGGTTTTCTGCGCGCTCAAAAGATCGATCGAAAATTTCACGCCGCAGATTTCGAATTCCGTTTCCCGTGCCTCACCGCGTAAAACGCCGCTCGCTAGAGGCAAGCCTTCCGCGCGTCGCACGGCGGCGTCACTCCGCTCGATCATGGTTCTCCCTCCCAGAACTTCGCCGATGGCATTGATTAGTATTTCCTTGCGTTGATCCATCCCAAGAGTCGTTAGCTGCAGGACAAATTGGTCGCCGTATCGATCGAGAATCATCCCCGGCAACCCGTCGCTCTCGCTCCAGACAACGCGATGCAGTTGTGGAGTTACTTTTCGTCGGTCCCGATATTCCGCCGCCTGCGCGATTCGCCGCTTGAAAAAATCGAGATCGAGATCCTGCCGGCGGTGGGAAAAACGGCGCGCCACAATCTGTGACTTCGAATTCCAGATCGCGCTCCCTAACATCCGGTCTCGCCCATCCTTAATCGAAATGACGTCGCCGTCAGCCGGATTGCCGAAAACCTTCAGCACTTCGCTCGAGAAAACCCAGTCGTGGCCATGCAAAATCCGCGCTCGCGGTCGAACGACAATTCCAGCCATCACAACAATTGTAGGGCAGCCGTGTCGACTGCCAAACGCTGGAGCGGCCGCCGTCTCCGGCGGCAGACTAAACCCGAGATTCTGCCGCTGGGGACAGCGGCAGCTACAATGGCAAACGGGAGCGCTTGCCCTACAAACGTGACCGCGACTATCGTCAGCGCTATGCAAGCGCTAAGTGACATTAAACTTCCTGGAACTAAGAAACTGCGCAGTGGCAAAGTGCGCGAAGTTTTCGACCTCGGCGATACCTTGCTCTTCGTCGTCAGCGATCGTCTTTCCGCCTTCGACGTCATTTTGCCGGATCCAATTCCGTATAAGGGCGCGGTCTTGAATCAAATCTCCGCTTTCTGGTTTCAAAAACTCGACTTCGCCAGAAACCATTTCATCACTGCGGACTTCGATGAGTTTCCGCAATCGTTGCGTGCCTTTCGCGATCAACTGGCGGGCCGCTCCATGCTCGTAAAAAAGACGGAGCCGCTCTCGATCGAGTGTGTTGTCCGCGGTTACCTTGCTGGTTCCGGTTGGAAGGATTACCAGCAAACCGGGTCGGTCTGCGGCGTGAAACTGCCGGACGGGCTGCAACTGGCATCGAAATTACCGGGGCCAATCTTCACCCCCTCGACCAAGAGCGACGTCGGTCACGACCTTAACATCGATCTCGCTGAGGCCGGTGGCATGGTCGGCGCGGAATTGATCGAGTTGGCGCGCGATCTCAGTCTCGAACTTTATCAGGCGGGACGCGAATATGCCGCCGCCCGCGGAATCATTATCGCGGACACGAAATTCGAATTCGGGAGATTAGGCGACGAGCTGCTGCTGATCGACGAATGCCTGACTCCCGATTCCTCCCGTTTCTGGCCGGCCGATGAATACCGCGTCGGCATCAGCCCGCCCAGTTTCGACAAACAATTTGTGCGCGATTATCTGGAGACACTCGACTGGGACAAAACGCCGCCCGCGCCCCATTTGCCGCGGGAGATTATTGAAAAGACGAGCGCGAAATATCGCGAAGCTTTTTCGCGTCTTACCGGTGGGAAACTAGAGTAACACAGGCATCTTGCCTGTGGTGACCAAGGGGGTTCCAGCCGGTTGCGAGATAGCGGCATCATACCGATATGCCCCACCCGAGGACTGGTATGGCCGCACGATCGCGGTCAGTGCCGCGCTGTTTCTTGGAACGCTGCTCGTCTTTAGCCGCGATATCGGGAACGAGTTCGGCCGGTCCTTGAGAAACGGGTCTTCTGGCTGCCTGGATTGGTCGGGCGACCCTCCGCCGAGCTCGCGGATCCTTTGCTCTCCTGCTGTCATCCCGAGCGCAAGCGAGGGACCTCACCTATCCCGTTGTGCTACGCAAAATAGCTTGGACGACAACCCATGCTCGTGAGGTCTCTCACCCTCCTCGTGGTTCGGATGACAAAACGTGACAATCAAGCACCTAACAATTCTTGGACGAGCGATTTTTCCTCCTTTAATTCGTTTACGCTGGCGTCGATCTTCCCGCGGCTGAATTCGTTAATTGCATTTTCGACTCCATATTCGCCAGTGGAACACAATGCGACGCTGTGCCAATCCTCCTTCGGCGTATCAGTTATCAATGAACGCACCGTGTCGACCACCGCGTTTGCGGCCGACGCTGCCGACGATAAGCCGCGCGCCTTGATAATCGCGGCGCCCCGTTGCTGCACTGTTTGAATAAATGTTTCCTTCAACCACTTCTCGTCACCGATCACTTCATTTGCTGCCCGGCCATTAATTTTTGCATTGTAGAAGTCCGGATACTGGGTGGCGGAATGATTTCCCCAAATCGTCATATTCGTTACCGCCGTCACCTCAACGCCGGCTTTGTGCGCGAGCTGCGCTTTGGCCCGATTTTCGTCGAGCCGGGTCATGGCAAACCAGCGATCGGGCGGAATTTGTTTCGCGTTATTCATCGCGATCAAACAATTGGTGTTGCACGGATTTCCAATGACCAGAGTCCGCACATCAGCCGACGCGTTCTTTTCAATCGCCTGACCCTGTCCGATGAAGATTTTGCCGTTGATTCCGAGCAGATCTTTTCGTTCCATCCCCGCTTTGCGCGGCACGCTACCAACGAGCAAGGCCCAATTCACATCGCGAAATCCTTCATCGAGGTCCGCGGTCGGCGTGATCGCTTTCAGCAATGGAAATGCGCAATCGTGCAACTCCATGACCACGCCCTCGAGGGCGGCGAGCGCGTTCGGAATTTCGATGAGCGAAAGCGCGATCGGTTGATCCGGCCCGAACATGGCGCCGGAGGCAATTCTGAAAACGAGCGAGTAACCGATTTGTCCGGCCGCGCCGGTAATGGCGACTTTGATGGGAGAAGTCATGTCTTAACTAAGCCACGGATGACCAGGGATGGAACACGGAATTTTCGCGCTGCCATCGAGGAGCAGGTGAGGGAGATCGCACTTCGCGCTTGTTTTTTCTATCCGAACGGATAAACGGCTAGCTTCCAATGATTGAAAAGGGATGGTGCTGCCCTGCGCTGGTGAGACGCGTTGGTGTCAGCCGCAGCATTCGTCTATTTGGTTGGATTGCCGCTGTTGGAACCTTCCCATCTGGAGCAGGCAGCAGCTCTCCCGAACGCCACGACGAAGCGCCGCCTGTGTTAGCACCACGGGCCGCAATCCATGCAACGCACAGCAGGTCGCTAGATTTAATGGAGTTGCCCCAGCAAAACGGAACGGCCGCCCACTCTGAACGCGCCTTTCTACCGGCGCCACAAACTCGCACCAGTTTTATGGCTACTTGGGCCACGGTGGCCGGTGCAACAGGGTACCGCTTGGATGTGTCGAGCAGCCCGCGCTTTGAAACCTCCGTGGATGGCTATCGCGATCTGGATGTCGGCAACGTCACTGGACGAGTAGTTACTCAGTTGAAGCAAGGCACGACCTATTACTATCGGGTGCGAGCTTACAATGCGAGCGGCGCGGGCAGCAGCGTTGACGTGGCCAGCGCTACCACCACCGCAAGCAGCGGACTGATCATTAACGCGACCTTCGACGGATCGATCACGAGTAATCCGAACGCAGCGGCAATCGAGGCTGCCATCAATCGCGCGATTGCTGTTTTCGAGTCACTCTTCAGCGATCGCCTCACCATTCCGATCCTTTTCCGCTATTCGACCAAGGGGGCGGACGGTAGCCCGTTGGGAGGAGTTTCGCAAAGCGAGTTCGCCGTTATTTCCTTCACCTGGAGCGAATATATCAATGCCTTGGTAGCCGACTCCACGAGCAGTAACGACTTCACTGCGCGGGCGAGTCTGCCCTCGAGCGCATTGTCGGCCAACGTGGTCGTATCGAGCGCGAACGGACGAGCAATCGGCTTGGATACGCCGCCGGGCATTTTTGCCAACGGAACTGTCGGTTCCGGCGCGCCTTATGATGGAATCGTCACCATCAACTCTTCTGACCCCTTTTTGTTCAACCGCCCTCCGAGGAGCGGCTTTTTCGATGCGCAGACCGGGATTGAGCACGAGATCGATGAAATCATGGCCATCGGCTCATCTGCGCCCAGCAGTGGCGATCTGCAGCCGGAAGATTTGTTCAGCTGGTCGGCGCGGGGAACTCGAAACCATACATCGAGCGGCACGCGCTATCTATCAATCGATGGCGGCACGAGCAGGATCATTGTCTTGAACCAAGATTCCGCTGGCGATCTCGGCGATTGGCTGAGCGGCCCGTGCCCCCAAACAAATTTTTATGTGCAGAATGCATTTGGATGTCAGGGCCAGGCGGCTGATATCGCAGTTAGCTCGCCAGAAGGAATCACGCTGGATGTGCTCGGTTACGATGTCGCGAGCTTGCCGCCGCGCGCTTTTCTCGCCGATATCAACGGCGACGGCAAACCCGATTATGTTCTGTATAGCGGAAGTACAAGGCAGACAGCTGTCTGGTATCTGGATAATAACGTTTTTATCGGAGGCACTTATGGGAAGACGCTTCCGGCGGGCTGGAGTTTGATCGATCTCGCGGATTTCGATGGCGACGGCCATCCCGATTTCGCGCTCTTTAATCTCAACACGCGCCAGACCGCGATCTGGTATTTGTCTGGTGTAACGTTCCTGCGCGGTGTTTACGGGCCAACTCTTCCCCCTGGCTGGCGATTGATTGCGACGGCTGATTTCAATAACGACGGCAAACCAGATTATCTGCTTTATAATACGGCGACGCATCAGACCGCACAGTGGTACCTGAACAACAACATGCTGATAAGCGGCGCCTACAGCGGGACGCTTCCCGCCGGTTGGAGTGTAGCTGGCGTGGCGGACTTTGATGGTGATGGGCAACGCGATTATGCACTTTTCAACGCCGGCACGCAGCAATCCGCCATCTGGTATTTATCTGGAGCCAGTGTGAGCAGCGTGCGGTTTGGACCAAATATTGCCAGCGGCTATCAATTGGTTGGCGCGGCTGATTTCAACCGCGATGGGAAGCCAGACTTCTTGCTTTACGCGCCCGCCACTCGGCAGACAGCAATCTGGTATCTCAACAACAACACCTTTATTGGCGGCGCCTACGGCCCCCCTCTTTCGGCCGGTTGGAGCTGGCCGCCGCAGTAAACGCAGTCCGTTCACGAGGCTGCCAAGCGTCTGCTTTCCAACAGCAGCTCGTGCACGAGTTTCATCCGCCGGCCAAAGGCGGGACTGGCGCGCATCTGCGCCACAGTTTTCGGCAAACGGCGCGTCCAGTTCGTCATCGCGGCCGTGCCGGGAACATTGAAGCGGTCTCTCCGCGCGAGCAGATCGGTGATCATCACAATCGCAATCCACGAGTTGCTGTTGAACAGCGCGCTCATCATCGCCGGATAAAAATCGCGTTCGTATTCGAGGCCTTCCCGCTGCGTGATCCTGGCGAACTGCGCGATCTTGAGCAAATCCTCCCGCGCTTGTTCGCGGGTCGGCGCTTTTTCATCTAGGGTCTCGGCCCACAATTCGCGAATCGGTTTGTGATCGTGGGTCGCGTAAGTCGTGACCGATAACCGCTCAAACTTATTTCCAGGCGTCATTTGCCCGTGCAGAAATTCCCACTGCGGAATCTTGAATCCGGCGATGCCAAGCGATCGCAAGCTTGGTCGCACATATCTCGGGACTGTGCCGAGGTCTTCTCCCACCACCCGCGTCGCTCCACTCTCTGCAAGCACCACCTGCAAATATTCTTCTCCCTCCTGTTGGTTCGCTGCGCAACTCTCCGCGCTCTCATCATCGCGCGGCGCGAAATGAGGAGATCGCCCGCCGGTTTTCTCCAGCATTTGCGCCTCGGTCAGTGGGAGAAATTCCGCGTTCCTATTTGGTCGCCACGGAAATGCGTAGATCCGATAAAATCCGAGGACGTGGTCGATGCGGAAAATGTGGAAGATTCGTTTTACGCCGCGCACCCGCTGTCGCCACCAGGCGAAATCCTGCGCGCGCATCGCCGGCCAGTTATAAACCGGGATCCCCCAGTTCTGTCCCCACTTGATCGTGAACTGGTCATCTTTGAAATACGGTTCCGGGGGCGCGCCCCCTGACCAATCGAGATGGAAGATGTTGCGCTCAGTGAAAACATCCGCGCTGTAATAACTGACGCCGAAGGGAATGTCGCCCATAAGCGCCACCCCATTTTCCTCCGCAAATTTCCTTAGCTCACGCCATTGCTCATCCGCGATCCACTGCGCGTAGCAAAAGAATCTCTCGCGCGCAGAAAATTGTGCTCGCATCTCTGGTGACTGTTCCGCCAGCCAGGAGTGTGCTGTTTGCGGGTCGCGATGTTCCCGCTTCCATTCGTCCCACGTTTCGCTCTCCCGGTTTATTTCCATGAGGGCGCGAAAAAATGAATACGGTTTAAGCCAGCTAGATTCATGATCGCAAAATTCCTCGAAGGCCGACCGACGGTTTGCGGTCGCGTTAAGTTGAAAATTCCCAAACGCACGCTCGAGTAATTCCCGTTTTAACTTCCGAACGCGTTCGTATTTCACCGGCCCTCGTCGCAGCGCGGCTAGATTCTCGTTAGCCGTCGCCCTCTCAAATGCCTCGCGCGTCAGTTCCTCCGGCGAATCCGGAGCAAGATGCAATGTCATCGGCTCAATCGCCATCGCGCTGATCGCGTTGTAAGGTGAGTTATCGCGGCCGACTTCATTGATCGGTAGGAGTTGCACTACGCCAAATCCAATCTCGCGCGCCCACACGATGAACTCGCGCAACGTCGCAACATCGCCGATTCCGAGACCCTTCTCGCTTCGTAGCGCGAAGAGTGGAGTGAGAACGCCTGCCACCTTGTTTTCCGGAGATAGATTCACGATCAAAAAATGACG
>QHQU01000010.1 GCA_003219925.1 Verrucomicrobiota bacterium | reverse complement strand
CCAATGCAGGTGAATCAATCCACCAAGCACGACATCAAACTCGAAATCGACGTCCGCGCGCAGGAATTGATCGCGCAATCGTTGCTCAAAGAATTTCCGCAGCACGCACTCTACGGCGAAGAAGGAATCGTCGGCGATCAAGCAAGCGAATTTCAATGGGTGGTCGATCCGCTCGATGGAACGGTGAATTATTATTACGGCATTCCGCATTTTTGCGTCTCAATCGCGCTGCGCTGCCAGGCCGAGATCATCGTCGGCGTCATTTTTGATCCGATCCGCAACGAACTTTGGACCGCGCAAAAAGGAGCGACCCCGAAATTAAACGACCGCGAATTTCGCGTGAGCGAGCGCGCGGATCTAGCGGAGGCGATCGTTTCAGTTGGTCTTTCCAAAACGGGGATCACGATCGAAGCCGGGATTCCGTTGCTACAAACGATGGTGCATCGCGCACGCAAATGCCGCCTCCTGGGCAGCGCCGCGCTCGACATGGCTTATGTCGCGTGCGGCCGATTCGACGCCTACATCGAGCAGGGTATTAGTCTCTGGGATGTAGCCGCCGGTTGGATTCTGGTGGAAACAGCCGGCGGTTCAGTGGAAATGAAACCGCGCCGAGATATGCCCGATCGCTACAGCATCATCGCATCCAACGGCGTGGTCGATTTGAAACTGTGAGCGCCTTTCGCTGCGGCATTGGTTATGACGCGCATCGCCTGGTCAGCGGACGGAAATTAATTCTCGGCGGCGTCAAAATTCCCCATCCGCGCGGGCTCGAAGGACATTCCGACGCCGATGTTCTTTCCCACGCCGTCGCCGACGCCGTTCTTGGCGCGCTCGGAGCGGGCGACATCGGAAAACATTTTCCGAACACGGATGAATCGATTCGCGGAATCAGCAGTATTGAAATTTTGCGTCACGTTGCGACAATCGCCGCGCAAAAAAATGCGCGAGTGGTGAATGTCGATGCGACGGTGTTGGCGGAAGCGCCAAAAATTTCTCCGCATATTGCCGCGATGCAGGAGAAAATCGCGAACGCGCTCGGGGTGAAAGCGAACGCGATCAGCATCAAGGCGACGACGAACGAAGGCCTCGGGGCCATCGGGCGCAGCGAAGGGATGGCGGCGATCGCAGTGGCGAGTGTGGAGGTAACGTGATCGTCATTCTGAGCGGAGCGAAGCGGAGTCGAAGGATCCCGGTGCGTTACCTGTCCGCGTCGCGACGGGATCCCTCGACTTCGCTCGGGATGACGATCTTGCGAGAATGATCCGTTTCTTCAATACCTACTCCCGCGCTCTGGAGGAGTTCGCGCCGCGCGATCCGCCCAATGTCTCGATCTACACCTGCGGACCCACGGTTTACAGCCATGCCCACATCGGAAATTTTCGGGCCTACATTTTCGAGGATTTATTGCAGCGCCATCTCGAAGCGCGCGGTTTCAAAGTCCATCGAGTGATGAATATTACCGACGTCGACGACAAAACCATTCGGGGCGCGCGGGCAGCAAAAGTTTCGCTGAACGATTTCACCGACCCGTTCAAGCGCGGATTTTTTGAAGATCTCGAAACTTTGCGCATCAAACGCGCCGACGAATATCCCGGCGCAACCGAACCGCGTTACCTGACGCGCATGATTGAGATGATTTCCGAACTGATCAAGCGTGATCTCGCCTACCAGGCCGAAGACAAGTCAGTTTACTTTCGGATCAAGAAATTTCCCGATTACGGAAAACTGGCCCATTTGAATTTGGAAGAATTGCGGCCAACCGGACGCGTTCGCAACGATGAGTATGAGAAGGAAAACATTGGCGATTTTGCGCTTTGGAAAGCGTGGGATGAAGCCGATGGCGACGTGGGTTGGGACTCGCCCTGGGGTCGTGGTCGCCCCGGCTGGCACATCGAGTGCAGCGCGATGGCCACCTCGTTGCTGGGCGATCAGATTGATATTCACTGCGGCGGGGTCGATAATATTTTCCCACATCACGAGGCGGAAATTGCGCAAAGCGAAGGCGTGACCGGAAAAAAATTCGTGCGCTACTGGATGCATTGCGCGCACCTGCTGGTCGACAACCAAAAAATGTCGAAATCGCTCGGCAACTTTTACACCCTGCGCGATGTCACCGCCAAAGGATACAGCGGACGCGAAGTCCGCTACGCCCTATTACGAGTGCATTACCGCGTGCAATTGAATTTCACTTTCGAAGGAATGGAGGAGTCACGGCAGGCGCTGATGCGGGTTGATGAATGGCTGCAGCGTTTGCGCGAAACGAGCTCGAGCACTTTACCAGGAAAGGAGCCGGGGCCCGTCCCGACCGACGATTTTCAATCCGCGCTCGATGACGATCTTAATATTTCCGGCGCGCTTGGTGTTTTGTTTGAAGCCATTCGCGAAACCAATCGGGCGATGGACGCGAATGAACTCGGGGCCGACGGCGCAAAAGCATGGCTGCAATGGTGGGAGGAAATCAATCAGGTACTGGCGCTCGAAGCCAGGGAATCGATGGCATCGCCACCGGAGATTGAAACGCTGACCGAAGCCCGTCGTCTCGCCAGACTTGCCAACGACTGGCAAAAAAGCGATGAATTGCGGCGGGAGTTAAACGCCCGCGGTTGGGAAGTGCGGGATACCAAAGACGGACAAAAAATTACCCGCCGTGTCGGCATTAAGCCCTGAAGAAGCATTCGCGCCCGCCGAGTTCATTGCGCTCGAGCACACCACTCACGCTAAACTTTTCGAGAATCAGCGCTTCATTTGGGATGCGCTCAAACAAATCGCGAGCTATCTGCAATTTCGTTTGAAACCGGCGGTGTTGGGACAGTTGATGGGAAAACCGTTCATCAGCAATACCGTCTTTATTGGCAGCGGCACCATCGTCGAACAAGGGGCGGTCATAAAGGGGCCGGCTTGGATCGGGGAGAAGTGCCATGTGCGCAGCGGTTGTTACGTACGCGAAAACGTCATCGTGGGCGACGGCGTGGTGATGGGGAACTCATGCGAGTTCAAGAATTGCATCCTGTGCGATGAAGCGCAGGTACCTCACTTTAATTATGTGGGCGATTCCATTTTAGGATTTCGCGCGCATTTGGGGGCGGGCGTGATTTTATCGAATGTAAAACTCGATCATCGCGAAATTTCTGTCGTTGCCGCCGACTACACCATCCCGACCGGACTGACCAAATTCGGCGCCATTATTGGCGACCGGACCGAGATCGGTTGCAATGCGGTGCTTAATCCCGGTACCGTCATCGGCCGAGATTGCATCATTTATCCCGGGGCAAACATTCGCGGCGTGGTGCCGCGCGCACACATCGTAAAGTTGCGGCAGGATTTGCAGACAATGAGCAGGCGCGATCTGCGCTGATGCCGCGATTACGATTACAATTCCGAGCACGAGCGGGAGTAAAATAAAAGAGGAAACGGATGGGAGGGGATTCGAACCCCTGGTGCCTTGCGGCACACACGCTTTCCAGGCGTGCACAATCGACCGCTCTGTCACCCATCCTTTCAAATCCTGCTCGTAATCGTAATCGTATTCGATCGATCGATTATGAGCACGAGCACGAGTTACAACTGCAGCCGGCGGAACAACTCATCGAGCGGCAACTGAATGCCGACAAAAAATTCACCAAAATCCGCGTACTCCGCGCTCACTGGATCAAAACGCATTTCGTAAACGATTTTCTTAATTTGGAAAGTATCGCGCGCGAAAAGCGTTACGCCCCATTCGGCATCGTCCAATCCAGTTGAGCCGGTAATGAGCTGTTTTACTTTGCCGGAAAATTCGCGACCAACTTTGGCGTGACCGCCCATCAATTTGCGGCGTTGATCAAACGGCAAGGCATACCAGTTCCGTTGGTCGCCGCGCCGTTTGCTCATGTTATAAAAGCAGACCACCGGCCAATCGGGTAGTGTCGGATAAACGCGTTCCTCCCGATAATGCGCCATCCGTTCCGCGAAAGCTTTCATCGCGGTATCGAACTCCGGCGTCCCGGGTTTTAGATTTTGCTCCCGTGTGAGCGTCTCGGCGTATTGCTCGGCCGTGGTTGTGTATTCGCTTTCTTCGGTCAACGAGAGATAACTGTAAACCGGCTCGAGCACGCCGGCGCCCAGCGAAAGATTGAGGCGTTTTTCAAAAGAATTTGCCGCGTGCAGGTCGGGCGTGATTAGCATGAAGGCGATGTCCGCTTTCGGCGTAACGACGCTCAGCGTAAGCAACTGCGTCTTTTCGGTAGCCCGGATTTCCTGCACGATCTCGGAGAGCGCGATCTTGGCCGTGCGCTGTTCATCGCTAGTGAGCAGCTGCCATTGTGCGAAATCGATGCGGTAGAAAAGGTTGAGACAATGCCATCCTTGTTCGGGAATAAGCGGAGCGTTCTTGTCGGCCATCGCGATAGCTTCCGCCGTCAATAGAGCTGGTCAAGATACCGTGGTGGATAGCCTTTTATTGCCTGGGCGAATGAGTCAGCAGCCGCGACTTTCCTAACGGCGAGGCGCGGTTTACAATTCGGACATGAGTCTCTTGCAGGCCGAGGTTGAGCGACGCGGCACCCAAATCTTTGATCTGGTCGATCGCCATCCGGAATCGATTTTCAGCAAGGCCGGATTCTATCAACGGATGATGGAGTTTTCGATGCGCGACGAACATTTCAAAGTGCAAATGTTCCGTTTCGTCGATGTGCTCGCATCGCTCCGCCGCGGCTCCGACATCGTGCAACATCTCGATGAATATTTTGCCGACATGCGCAATGGTTACACCCCGCTCATCCGCACCGGGGTATCGCTCGCGCGTATCGCACCATTCATCAGTGGAAAACTCCTGCGCTGGAATGTCTCGGGGATGGCGCGGCAGTTCATCGCCGGGCGCAATCCGGATGACGTAATGAAAACGCTGCGCAAAAAACGCCGGCAAAAAATTGGATTTACCGTCGATCTGCTGGGCGAAGCAGTAGTCAGCGAAGAGGAAGCTAACGAGTATGCGACGCGCTGTCAGGAATTACTCGAACATCTGGCCCGGGAAACGCGCCGCTGGACCGATCCGCTCGGCAAAAACGCCGAGCTCTTCCCAGTCGTAAATGTGTCGGTAAAAATTTCCGCCCTCTATTCGCAGATGAACCCGGCCGATCCAGCCGACGCAATTGCGCATCTGGCGCCGAAGCTCCGCCCGATTTTACGCCGCGCCAAGGAGCTCGGCGCTTTCATCAATTTCGACATGGAAAGCTACGCGCACAAAAACGCGACCCTCGAACTGTTTCGAACGCTTTTCACCGAGCCGGAGTTTCGCGATTGGCCACACGCCGGCATCGTCATTCAAGCTTACTTGCGCGACGCGGAAGAGGATTTGGTTGATCTGATTGCGTGGGGACGAGCGCGCGGGACGCGTTTTACCGTTCGTCTGGTCAAAGGCGCGTATTGGGATTACGAAAAAATCAAGTCCACTCAAAACGGCTGGGTCATTCCGGTATGGCTGCAAAAACCGGAGAGTGATGCCAATTTCGAAAGGCTCACTCGCATTTTGCTCGAGAACGAAGCGATTGTGACGTCCGCCTTCGGGTCACACAACGTCCGTAGCATCGCGCACGCGCAGGCATTGGCGGAAGAACTCGGAATCGATCGCAGCCGTTTCGAATTCCAGTTGCTCTACGGAATGGCGGGTCCAATCAAGCGCGCGCTGGTCGAGATGGGTTATCGCGTCCGGGAATATTCGCCAGTGGGCGAATTGTTGCCGGGGATGTCGTATTTGGTGCGTCGCCTCCTTGAAAATACCTCTAATGAAGGATTCTTGCGCGCGAAGTTCTCCGAGCAGGTTTCAGGAGCCCAATTGCTGCGCGATCCGCGTGATTTGGTAAATGGCGCGGTCGCAACTTCCGTCATCCCGAGCGAAGTCGAGGGATCCCGTAGCAGAACCTTTGAGGTAACTTCCGAGGAATCCATCGGGCTGAGTTGGACTGGCATTTTCGCTCGGGATGATGGAACAGGTCGAAACGGCGCAACGCGCGAGACGCTACCCGCCGACACCTACAGAAATGCTTCGCTGACAAACTTTGTTTATCCGGAGTCGCAGGGAAGAATGCGCGTCGCCTTGCGCGACGTGCGCGCGCGTTTCGGACAGAAATACCCGCTCGTGATCGATGGCAAAGAGAGTTGGACCGACAAATTGTTGCCGTCACTCAATCCGAGCGCGCCGGATCAAATCATTGGGTTCATCGCCGAGGCCGGGATTCCAGAAGCCGAGAGCGCAGTGAAAGCGGCGCGGCATGCGTTTGAATCTTGGAGCCGCACGCCTTTCGAACAGCGCTGCCAGTTGCTTGAGCGCGTGGCCGCGATTCTCGATCGCCGCCGGTTCGAGCTTTCCGCAGTCGAAGTTTTCGAGGTCGGCAAAGCGTGGGCCGAAGCCGACGGCGACATCCGCGAAGCGATGGATTTTTGTCTCTTCTACGCGCAGCAAATGCGGCTGCGCGGAAATCCGCGTCTGACTCAACATGTTCTTGGC
Source organism: Verrucomicrobiota bacterium (assembly GCA_003219925.1). Classification (GTDB taxonomy): domain Bacteria; phylum Verrucomicrobiota; class Verrucomicrobiia; order Chthoniobacterales; family UBA10450; genus AV69. The sequence goes on along the minus strand of QHQU01000010.1, from coordinate 3,621 downwards.
GAGGAAAGCTACCAGCATTACTGGCCGCGAGGCGTTGCTCTCGTCATCGCGCCCTGGAATTTTCCGGTCGCGATTCTCTGCGGAATGGTCACCGCCGCGCTCGTCACTGGCAACACCGTGATCATGAAACCGGCCGAGCCTTCAGCGATCCTCGGCGCGCTGTTGATGGAGATTTTCGAGGAGGCGGGAGTTCCGCCGGGCGTCTTGAATTGCCTACACGGTCGCGGGTCCGTTATTGGCGCCTACCTGGTGGATCATCCCGATGTGGAAATGATCGCGTTCACCGGTTCGCGTGAAGTTGGCCTGCGGATATGGGAGTCGGCGGGCAAAACCCGACCGGGCCAGCGCGAACTTAAGCGCGTCGTCTGCGAGATGGGCGGCAAGAACGCAGTCATTGTCGATTCCGATGCTGATCTCGACGAAACGATCGTGGACACGATCTACTCCGCCTTTGGTTATCAAGGACAAAAATGCTCCGCCTGTTCGCGCCTGATTGTGCTTGAAGAAAATTACGACCGTGTGATGGAGCGGTTGCTCGCAGCCGCTGCGAGTTTGCGCGTTGGCAATCCCGAGGAGCCGGGGATAACCGTTGGGCCCGTCATCGACGAAACCGCCTATCGCCGGATCCAGGAAATTATCGAGAGCGGCAAAAGCGAAGCGACTCTCGCTTTCCAGGCAACCAAAATACCGGAGAAAGGTTATTTCATTCCCCCAACCATTTTCACCGGTGTAAAACCGGAAATGACGTTAAGTCAGTGTGAAATTTTCGGGCCGGTGTTGAGTGTGTTGAAAGCGCGCGATCTCGATGACGCAATCAGAATTGCTAACGACACCGATTACGCGCTCACCGCCGGATTCTTCTCGCGCAGTCCGGCTAACATTGAACGGGTGAAGGCCGAGCTCGTCGCCGGGAATGTTTATGTCAATCGCTCCTGCACTGGCGCGGTAGTCGGCCGCCATCCTTTCGGCGGATTCAAAATGAGCGGTGGCGGCACCAAGGCCGGCGGCAGCGATTATTTGCTGAACTTCCTCGTTCCGCGCGTTGTCACCGAAAACATCATGCGCCACGGCTTCGCCCCCGAAGCCACGCCCGAATACCGCGCCGAATTCCTGCCCCGACGGTGAGAGGCGCCATCGCCTACAAAATGGCGGGCCGTGATTCCGGATAGCGCGATAATCGCCGTTAATCGAGCGGGTGACCTTTGAGCAACAGTTTCACAACAGTCACCACCATGTAACCGACCGGCCAGGCGGCGGCGAGAACGACGAGGGCGAAAACAAACATCTCCTTGGCTCGTTCACGCTCGGACTCGAGCAAAAACTCGCGCGTGAAATCGTAAAATCTGCGCTGGGCGGATTCTCCCCCATCGTCCGGAGCTGACCAGTAGCCACGCCACTCGCCCATGTCCGAGCGAAAGAAATAATCCGTTTGCGGAAACCTGCGCTTTCTGCTTTCGCACAGACTTTTCGGTTTCATCGCCTGCGATCCTCAGCTTAAATTATTCCAAAATATCACATCACGCGAAGCTTTAAAGTTGCGCGAAGGGGAGCGGGGGTCGCGAAACGATCAAAAGCGCGGCGCGCGGTAAAGTTCAGTTGTTCATCCAGCGAATGATCTTGTCGTGGGCCTCGGACAAGACGCTCACATGGTTCGCGCCCTCAATCGGAAAGAAGTCGATGAAAGGAAAGTTTTGGGCGAGCTCGCGGCCCATCCGCACAGGGATAACCTCGTCCTTTGTCCCGTGGAAAATCGCGATTTTCGCTTCCGGATTCCGTTGGCGAATCTCAACAACGCCAGCGCGGTTATCGTAGTTCTCGATCAGCAAATATGATAGCGGACCAGTGATAACGCGGGCGGCCTCCTCGCGCAGAGTGGTGAACGGTGCGATTGCGACAACTCGCTGGACGCGATGACGCCTTGCGAAATCGATCGCAACGGCGGAACCGAGGGAATGACCAATGGCGCAGAGTCGGGGCTCCATTTCATCCTCGGAAAGAGCGAGTCGTTTCGCCAACGTGTTTAGCGCGGCGTCAGTGCTAGCTCGCGTGCTCGCGATGCTGGAGTAGCCCTGGCATTTTCCGTAGCCGGGATAATCCAGGAGCAGGAACGCATCATTAGGATTTGGATAGCCGGCAAGGATTGTCGTCCAATCGAGTGCCAGTGAGCCATTGCCGCAAAACGCGACCCAAAGCCGGCTGGGCAATTGCTCATTATTGCGGGCCGGAATGTAAAACGCCGTTTGTTTGCCGAACGGCAGAGTGTAAAAAATTTCCTCGCCATTTGTCGGCAAGGCTTGTGCGTATCCCGCGCCGTACGGCCGCGGATGATAAACCATCGAGTGCTGCTTGAAATAAATCAGCGCGATAAAAAGGGAAAGACTCAGCGAGACCGTAACGAATCCGCGAATGACAATTCGCTTCAGCTTGTGGCGGGGCGTGAAGGATCGATGCACCTGAAGGCAAGAACGCCTTCACGGCAACGTCGAGCAAATCGATTCCTTTTGCGATAAAATCGATTTTATCGATGGCTTGGAATTCTTTTACTGCCAGTGACCCGCCACCCAGAGCCAGCCGCCTGGTCGTCGCACCCAGTGGCCTTCAACCCAAACGGCGGCCGGGCGTGGGCGCACAATCCAATGCCCGGGCACCCATGCGTAGCCCGCGCCAGTCCATTGCCAGTAGCCATTCGTCCAAACGTAGCTCGGCCCTGGGGCAACCGTTCTCGTCTCTACCCGAACTGGTGGGGGCTCTTGAGTAACCAAAACCTCTCGTGTAACGGGTTGCGTCGCAACGGGGCCATTTGTCACCGTCCGTGTGACTTCAGTTGTCGTAGTCGTGACAGGGGTTTCCGCGACGCAGCCAGCTAATCCCAACAGCGCCAGCAAACAAAAAGGCATTCTCATATCATTCCTCCTCCCTAGGTTCGTTTTGCCCGAGCAATCCGGCTCTGTTCTTAGAAACGAAGACTCGGAGCAGATATGAGCGATTTGCCGATTTTTGCCGGATTGGAGCCGCACAAATGGAGAGTTTGTGTTCCTCGACTCGGCGGCTTCGGCACCGTGGAGCGGAACACAGGCCCTTGGCCTGTGCGCCCAGCGGGAATTCTTCCCGCTGCTGCTTCGGAGCGGTCTCAGCGGAGTGAAAACTCCGCCTGGGCGAACAGACTGGAAAATCTGTGTTCCTCGGCTGACGGGACGGCGGATAGAAAAGCAATGAAAGAAGCGCAGCTGCGGAGTAGATCTGATGGCACAAAACCAAATCTCATCCGATGCTCGCGCATGCTTTACGTCGTCGCGACGCCGATCGGAAACCTCGGCGACATTACTTTGCGCGCGATTGAAGTTTTGAAATCCGTCGATGCAGTGGCGGCGGAGGACACCCGATACTCCGGAGTGTTGCTGAAACATTTTGGAATTAAAAAACCGCTCGTCAGTTTTCATGAGCACAATGAGGCAATGCGCACGGCGCAATTGATCGAGCGTCTCGCCGCCGGGGAAAATATCGCGCTGGTCACAGACGCCGGGATGCCAGGATTGTCGGATCCGGGGGGGCGGTTAATTCGTGAATGCATCCGACGTGATCTCCCCTTTACCATCGTTCCCGGCCCGTCTTCGATTCTGA
>QHQU01000009.1 GCA_003219925.1 Verrucomicrobiota bacterium | reverse complement strand
GTCGCCCTCCGTTCTGGGCGCTCATTCTTTTTGCGCTTAATCCAATTTCGCTCATGATCAGCGGATTTCATGGCAACACCGATTCAGTCATGGTGATGCTCCTTGTTATCGCCTGCCTGATGACGGCGCGGCAGCAACCGATTCTTTGCGGTCTATTCCTGGGCTTGAGCTGGCAGGTGAAAATTGTGCCGCTCCTGTTCATTCCAGTGTTCGCTCTGTTCTGGCATAATCGTCGTCAGCTTCGCCCTTTTATCGCGGCCTTTCTCGTCACTACTGTGCTCCTCGCCTTGGAACCGCTTATTTTCTCCCCCATCGCTTACGCCAAGAATGTTTTGAGCTACGGAAGCTATTGGGGTCTTTGGGGAATCACGTATCTCATCCGCATCA
>QHQU01000008.1 GCA_003219925.1 Verrucomicrobiota bacterium | reverse complement strand
GGCCTTGTCGTTACGCTGGCCATGAGTTGGCTAAGCTTCTTCATCTTCGCCCCAGGCGTCGCCCCGCAATACTTTGTCTGGTTAACGCCATTCCTATTGTTCCTTTCGCCCACTTTCTTTGTCTGTTTCACCGCCGCGGCCTCCATTTTTCTCTTTGTTTTTTACAGCACCATCTCGCACTCCTGGGTCTGGTATTTTGGTGTTTCGACTAATGCCCTCAGCGCGGTCTGGGCTCCCTGGAACCTTCTTCCTTGGTTGACCCTGATCATCGGTTCCGTCCTCATCTGGCGAAACAACGTGCCTCAACAAAGCTCAGCCCTTAAACTTCTCTCTCCGGCGCCAGTGGCCGGAACCTGATTCGTGACGGACCCGGCCCGACCTCGTCCCAGCGCCCTTCCCCTGATCGGAATATGCGCGGTCCTCGCAGTGGGGATCTTCTTGCGTTTGCCACCGGCTCTTTTCGTTGAGCGCGCTCCCTTACATTTCCTGGAAATCCTGCATCCCCAACCTGGCTATACCGGCGTCGGTTTCGACGAAAATCTCTATCGCGAATACGTCAAAACCCTTTCCCAGGCGGGACTCTCCTCGTATCCGGACCTGGCGGAAGGATACGTTAATCTGCAAACCCGACTTCCGAGCGCAATCCTGCCACCGACCCGCTTTCTCTACATTTTTTGCGCTTATCTCTGGCACCAAACCACCGGGGCTGACCCCCTCGCCGCCCTGAAAAATATCTCCAGCCTGTTCAGCATTCTTACTCTCGTGCTGACCGCGATTTTTTCCATCCACCTGGGCGGCATCCGATTGTGCCTCGCCACCAGCGCGCTGATGGCGTTCGCGCCAACTCAAATCCACATGTCGCAGCACGCCCTGATTGATGGTGTTTTTGCCTGCGTTGCCCTGGCCTGTCTCTGGTTGCTTTGGGAAAATTTACACCGGCCGAACGACTGGCTCTGGCTCGCCGGCTATGGGATCGCGCTCGCCCTTCTCGTCCTGACCAAGGAAAATGCACTCTTCGCCTATTTCGGCCTGCTCGCAGTTTTGGCCGCGAGCTATTGGTTTCGAATCGGCATAGTCACGCGTTTTCTCCTGGCGACGACCCTGATCGGCCCACTCCTCGGAGTTGCCATCCTGGTGAATCTCTGCGGGTCGCTAGGCACCGCGATCCACATCTATCAATTGCTCGTAAGCAAGGCCGCCGTTCTGCCCTACGCCCTCAAAACCGGGGACGGACCCTGGTATCGCTACCTTGTCGATTTATCGTTAGTTAGTCCGATTGTCCTCTTGCTCGCATTCGGCGCCATTTTCACGCTCAAACGAAGCAACTCCGCCGTGATCTTTCTGACGGCCTTCCTGGCCGCGAGCTTCCTCGTGATGTGCAATGTCCGCTACGGAATGAACCTGCGCTATGCCAACATGTGGGATCTGCCGTTGTGCTTCCTGGCCGCGAGCTATTTGGTGGCCCTGTTTGCCCGCTTCCGCCGAGCCGATCTTTGGCTCGCTCTTTCCATCATGGCGCTGTGCGCGTTCGATCTGCGGCAGTACCAGATTCTATTCGTCAAATTCGGATTATACGAGCTTGTGCCCGAAGGTTTGCTGCGGGCGCTCCAGATCTTGAAGTAAATTGGGCAGCGCATTCTGCCGCAATTCCTGGCTGGTGTTGATAGTCTCGCACAACAGATTGTTTACCGTCGGCAGGGCCTGGGCGCGCACAAAAATTTGATAGGAGAAGAAAGACCGACTAAATGAAATCAACTTCTCGTTAGCCCAGACCAGAAGCCGGCTGATGAAATTGGTTCTGAGCGCCTTGGGATAGGGCGCGGGAATGCCGCGCACTTCGAGAATCTTGTAACCGGATTGCCGGAGCAATTCGCGCAGCGAACGAAAAGTAAAGAGGCGGGTATGGGTGGCGTCCAAGATACCTTTCTTCCCGTAATTGAACTGGCCCAGGAGTAGCATCAGGCGGGTCGCGAAAAATCCGATATTGGCGGTGGTGATAATCACTTCGGGGCGCTTGCAACCGGTCGCGAAACGCAATTCGTCCATGAAATCCTCCGGCCGCTTCAAATGCTCGATGATGTCGAGCATGAAGATTTGATCGAACTGGGAAACGTTGACGGGAAATTCCTTGCGATCGAGATCCCAGTGAATGAACTGCATTTTCTCCTGGCCTTCAGCCGGAACCAGACGGTCCATCCCCGTGACCGCGCACCCCTTTTTCACCAACTCGGCCCCGACATACCCGCGTCCGCAGCCGACATCCAGCACGTGAGCGCCGCTGCGCGCGGCATCGATCGCCATGGTGTGGGAAGAGGTGAACCCGAGCTTGAGGTCGTAGGTTTCTTCCGGCGGCGCGACATCGAACTTGCGATCGAAAAACAAATTCATTTGATGCAGCCGTGCCCGCACCATCGCTTTACAAACATTGAGGGCGTATTGCAGTCCGTTGACGTGACAGATTTCGTCGCCGTAAAAGGTTGGAATCGGCAGCTCGAGAATGCGGAATTTTTTCAGAACCAGCTGAATGATAATCTCGGTGTCGAAGTGAAAAGCCCCGCTATTGCATTCGAACGGCAGTTGCGCGAGCGCGTGGGTGGCATACAGGCGATAGCCGGAGTGAAACTCCGACAGGTTCGTTTGCAGCATCCAGTTTTGGAAAGTGGTCAGGATCTGGTTGCCGATCCATTTGTAGTACGGCATCCCGCCCGTTCGCGCCGCTTTCTTGTCGATCATGCGCGAACCGAAGACGGCATCGGCTTCGTCCCGAACCAGCGGAGCAAGCAACTCCGGCAGTTTTTCCGGCGCATACTGGCCGTCGCCGTGCAGGAGGGCGACGATATCGAATCCGTGATCGATGGCGTAGCGATAACCGAGCTTCTGGTTACCGCCGTAACCCTGGTTCTCCGGCGTCCGGAGCACGGTGATTTGGAAAGGCGGACGTTGATGTTGAAAGCGCAACCCTTCGACGAAAGTATCGTCCGCCGACGAATCATCGATAATCAGCACTTCGACCGCGCTCGAATGCAGCGAAGACGGAATGCGGTTGAGCACTTCTTCAATCGTGCGCGCGGCGTTGTAGGCAACGATGAAAATGAGCACGCGTTTGCCGTGAAAATCGAACGGCGCGGAATCCACCAGTGGGGAGGAGGCCATGCCTCCGGAGCAGCTAGAAGCAGGCCAAGAGGCCGGCGCCGCTCGCCGTCACCTTCGCTTCCATCTGCGTCGTGATTTCCGGAACCTTCGGTCACGGGTTGCAGGGAGCCTGATTCGTGCCGCTTATTCCCGCGGTCGCAAATGAGGAAACAGCGTGCCAGCAGCCACGCCGCGACCGCTATTTCGTCGCCCGCAACGCGGCGTTTGCCGTATCGAGCAACGCGTGATCGTCATTATCGTTCAACTCCGCCAACAATTTCTTGGCGTGCCGAATCGATTTGCGCAGGAAATAAGCGGGCGCGCCAAAATCGGGTGGGCGCGCTCCGCCATTTCGGCCGCGCGCCTGTAACTCCGAGTCCCAGCGACTAAGGGCGCAGGTCGAGGCGAAAAGTTCCATCGCCGCGCCCGCAATCCGCTCCTGGATCAACTGCATGTCCAGCACCGGTTCGCGATAAACGACGAGGCAGCGATTAACCGCGACGTTGAACCGCCAGATTAATCTCCCCAATTGCCCGGCGAAACTACGCAGCTCAGCGCTTTGCACCGGCACATTCGGCGTTCGGACCGCCGCGCCAAGGCGATGCAAGCCCGCGCTCCAAGCCTTACTCATGCGGTTGAACGCGAACGAAGTCATGGTGTCGTAAATTTCCTTGAACTCCATTCCTGGCCCACGCATTCCGACCAGCGCGATAAACGAGGTCAATACCTCGTTCGACCCTTCGCCGATCTGATTGATCCGCGCGTCGCGCAACATTCGACCCAACGGATTATCATCGAAGTAAGCGGAGCCGCCGTGAATTTGGAAGGCGTCGTTGACCGCTTCCCATAGCCGATCAGTGGTGAAAACTTTCAGCATCGCAGTCTCAATCATGTAATCCTCGAGACCGCGATCGATCAGCGATGCGGTTACATTGGTCATTGCTTCCATCGCGTAAACGTCGGCCGCCATGCGCGCGATTTTCTTTTTTACCAGATCGAAATTGCCCAGGGTTTTTTTGAATTGCTGACGCGAATTGGCGTGTTCGATCGCCAGCTGCAGGCAATGTTTGGCCGCGCCGGTGCAACAAGCTCCGAAAGTGGTGCGCCCGAAATCCAGAACGGTCAGCGCGACGCGCAAACCTTTGCCGAGCGGGCCGAGAATATTTTCTTTCGGCACACGCACATTGTTTAAACGGAAGCGCCCCGTGGCAGTGCCGCGAATCCCGAGCTTTGGCATTCGACCTTCGATCATTTCCACACCGGGGGTGTCCGGCGTGACCAAAAAAGCGGTAATCGCGTCTTTGCCCGGCTTGTTCGGAACCGGCGTTCGCGCCATCACCGTCCAGACCTGCGACACTGCTGCATTGGTGATGTAACGTTTCTCGCCATTCAAAACGTAATGCGAGCCGTCGTCGCTCGGAGTAGCGGTCATTCGGACATTGGCGGCGTCTGATCCAGCCTCCCGTTCGGTCAACGCGAACGCCGCCAGCTTTTCTCCAGCGACCAGCGAGGGCAACCATTGCGCTTGCTGTTCACGGGTACCGAACAAGAGCAGGGCACGGATTCCAATCGAGTGATGAGCGTTAACAAAGACCGAAGTGGAAGCGTCCCGTTTTCCGATCTCCTCCAGGATCCGGCAGTATTGCATTTGCGAGAAACCGCGGCCGCCAACTTCCCGTGGCGCCGTCATTCCAAGAACGCCCGTGCGAGCAAGGCCCTCGATGAGGTGGCGCGGGATGTCGGCATTGCGATCGATCCAGTCCGGATCGAGATCGCGATCGAGCACTTGGCGCACTTCGCTCAGTCCACTCTCCAGTTCCGTCTGCCGGGTCGGGTCGAGCCTCGGATACGGCATTACCCAATCGGCCACGAAATTTCCCAGGAAAAGCCCCTTGGCAAAACCGAGTTCCTGCCGGCCGCTAAAAAGCAGCTCCTCGGCCTGCTGCATTTCTTTCTGACGTTGAATTTCTGCTTCGCTTGGTGCCATGTTCAGGGGTCGCCGCGTGGCGAGTCACGAACTGTATTCAATGGCGCCGTTCTGTCCACTAAGCGGCGCAGAATGCCCGACACAATTCGTCGCGCAGTTTTGTGACCTCCGGGCCATTGGCTGGCCCGTGGACCGGCCACGTTCAACACGATCGTCATTCCGAGCGAATGCGAGGGATCTTCCAATTCGCCAGGCGATTTGCGGACGTTCGAGAGGTTCCTCGTCGTCTGCGCCACTCGGAATGACAAATTTGTAATGAACTCAGTGGCCACTTCGATCGTTTCCTGGACGCTCCTTCTCGCGCAATCAATAATCAGATGCGGCTTTCGCATCTCGATACAGCGATCAACAGTCTCACCAGTTCCGCCAAGCGGAACTCCATTTGAAATAACGAGCGTGCCATCTGAATCGGCTACGTTTCGCGCAGTTCGCTCGGCGTACCCGGCATTTGCCAACTCCATCACCGGATAACGCGTCGGGATTGTGCCATCTTCGGCCAACCGACCCTCCGGACACCATCCGCCGCATTCAACCTGCAGCGCCAGCGCGGCGTCGAGCGCTCCGCGATCAACCCCGGTTTGTCCGCCAGAAATGACCTTCAGCAATTTGGTCGTCAGAGTCTTCTTTTTTGTCGCCAAGCAATTCCTGAATATCTCGCATCGGAGACGCGCCGACTTTCTCTTCAACAAAATGGAGGCGCTTCTGCAGTTCGTTAATGGAAAACGCAAGGCTGGCGAGACCATGGCAAACCAGCCTCATTTCCGCTGAAGTGGCAATCCGCCCTGCGTCCATGAAGCTTCGAATAGCTTCGCGGAGAACCTTCTCGTCATAGACGCTGCTCATTTGAACCTCTTGTGTGGCATCAGTTAATTCCCTAGGCATTTTAATTCCCTTCTAACTAGTCAATCTAACTACAACCCTGGCTGGTGCCGCATTCGGTGCAAACGCCGCATGCTCCGGCACGAATCACTTTGTCGCTCCCACAGTGCGAGCAGACGATATCCATGAACATGTTGCCGAGCGCTTCTTTCACTCGGTCCGCGTGAGTGTAGCCAGTAGTGATTACTTTCGGGTTGCCTTCGCTAGGTGAATGGCTCGTGATCACGTCGATCAATTCCTTCTCGGCCGTGCGCGGCAATTCGGCGACGGGGCGATTGATCGCCTTCTTTTCCATCTCCGCGATTTCTTTCAGCGGAAACTCTGATTGCGCGCGGTTAGGCGAAGTCGCTTCCTTGTAACCTTTGATAAACTGGCAACCGAGATAGCGGAAAACATAGTCGGTGATGCTGGTGGCATTCCGGATGTCGGGGTTCTTGGTGAACCCGCTGGGTTCGAATCGTTGATAAGCAAATTTCTTCACCAGACTTTCCAGCGGCACGCCGTATTGCAAGGCAATCGAGGTCAACGTCCCTACCGTGTCCATTAAACCGCCAATGGTGCTGCCTTCCTTCGACATGGTGATGAAGAGTTCCCCCGGCTGGCCATCTTCATACAATCCAATCGTGATGTAGCCTTCGTGGCCCGCGATCTCGAACCGGTGCGTCAATGACATGCGTGTGTCCGGCATACGGTGACGGATTGGCTGATCCAGTCGGCTCCGCAGCATCGCGATCTCTTCTTCCAATTCGAGAATCCGTTTCTGCAATTCTTCCGGATCCGCGATTACATCCCTCGCGCCATCGAAACCTCCCATGTCGCGCGTTTTTCTGGTGTTCAACGGTGCGGAACGTTTCGAGCCATCGCGGTAAATGGCGATCGACTTCAACCCGAGCCGCCATCCTTCCACGTAAGTGTTCATGATGTCGTCAACGGTCGCGTTCTCCGGCATGTTCACCGTTTTCGAGATTGCGCCACTGAGGAAAGGCTGCGCCGCCGCCATCATTCGCAGATGGGCCATGTAATGCAGGCTGCGCTCCCCGAGATGCGCGCGAAAGGCGCAATCAAAAATCGGGAGATGTTCTGCTCGTAATGGCGTCGGATAAAGCCGGCCCGCCTCCGCTCTCCCGGCCAGAACCGCGCTGTGATCGGCGCCGGGCGTGGCATCCTCGATTGTATCGAAAAGATCGACGTGCTCGATGATGCGCGCGATCTCTTCTTCGGCATAACCAAGATGTTCCAGCGCTGGTCGAATCGTTCGGTTAACGATTTTTAGCATTCCGCCACCGGCGAGTAATTTGTATTTCACCAGCGCGATGTCCGGTTCGATCCCCGTGGTATCGCAATCCATCAGGAAACTGATGGTGCCGGTGGGCGCGAGCACAGTCACCTGGGCATTGCGATAACCGTGTCGCTTGCCGAGCTCGGCGGCGCGATCCCAAGCCCGAGCAGCTTCCTTTTTCAAGTAACCAAATTCCTCTGCATCTGGAATTTCTTCGGCCGCTTCTCGGTGCAAGTCGATCACTTCCAGCATCGATGCGACATTATCTTTTGCCGGCGGTTTGCTCACTCCGCTGCAACGCGCCTCACGATAACCCGGGAACGGCCCCATTGTTTTCGCCAGCAACGCGCTTTGCTCATAAGCTTCGCCGGTCATGATCGCGGTGATCGCGCCACAAAGTGCACGACCTTCCACACTGTCGTAACCGTAGCCGTAACTCATGACGAGCGAGCCGAGGTTGGCGTAACCGAGCCCCAGCGTGCGAAAGATATGCGAATTCTCCGCGATCTCCTTGATCGGGTAGCTGGCGTTATCGACAATAATTTCCTGGGCGGTAATGAAAACGCGCACCGCCGCTTTGAAGCGTTCGACATCAAACACGCCGTCCGCTTTTTTAAACTTCATCAGATTAAGTGAGGCCAGATTGCAGGCGGTGTTATCGAGGAAGAGGTACTCCGAGCACGGATTAGTGGAATTTTGCCGGCCTGTCCCTTTGCAGGTATGCCACTGGTGAATGGTGGAATCGAACTGCATCCCAGGATCGCCACAGATGTGAGTTCCTTCCGCGATTTTGCGAAGCAACGTGCGCGCATCTTTCCGTTCGCAGGGTGACCCATCACGCACCCTTCGGGTCCACCATTCGCGGTCTTCCAACGCTGCGTGCATGAAGTCGTCGCTCACCCGCACGCTCAGATTTTCGTTCTGATACATGACCGAGCCGTAGGCGTCCCCATTGTAACTGCCGTCGTATCCTTGCTCGATCAACGCCCAGGCTTTTTTCTCTTCCTTCTGTTTGGCATCGATGAATTCTTCGATGTCCGGATGCCAATCTTTCAGCGTATTCATCTTCGCGGCACGCCGGGTTTTGCCGCCGCTCTTCACCACGTTGGCGACCTGATCGTAAACTTTCAGGAACGAAAGTGGCCCGCTTGGTTTGCCGCCGCCGCTTAATTTCTCGCGCGTGCTGCGCAAGGTGGAAAGATCGCTCCCGGTCCCGCTTCCATATTTAAATAGCATCGCTTCGCTCGTCGCCAGCCGCATGATGTCTTCCATGGTGTCGTCCACCGATTGGATGAAACAGGCACTGCCTTGCGGATATTCATATTGGGTCGCGGCGCGATCGGCCGTTCCTGTCTCGCGATTGTAAAAGTAATTGCCTTCGCCCGCGCCGTCGCCGATCCCGTACTGCTGATAAAGACCAACGTTGAACCAGACCGGGGAATTGAATGCGCCGTGTTGATTGAGGCAAAGCCAGGTCAGTTCATCGTAAAAAAGATCCGCCGTCTGCGCATCGGTGAAATAGCCGTCGAGCAATCCCCAGTCTGCGATGGTGCGCGTGACTCGGTGAATTAGTTGTCGGACCGAAGTTTCGCGTCCGCCCTTTTCCGGATCGGTCCCGTTGGCGATGTCGCCGTAAAAATATTTTGAGACCGCGATCTTCGTCGCCAGCTCGCTCCAATCTGCCGGCACTTCGATATTGTCCTGTTTAAAGATGATCTTGCCGCTGTCGTCGGTGATCTCGGCCGTGCGACGTTCCCATTCCACCTCGTCGAAGGGCGCGCATTTCCCATCGCTGAACACCCGCTTGAAATGCAAGCCAGCCCGTTGCGCTCCGGTATCGCGGCGGGTGCGCGCGCGTGCACGCCCCTTGCGTCCTTTGTTGAATTGCGATGCCGAAATACCTGCTTTCAATTGAATCATGGCGAGCGAGAACGGGGTTAAAGTTGCGAATACATGCGAACAATAGTGAACAGCCCGGGCAAGAACCTGTGAACAACAGAGAACAACAAGCTATTGCGAGGGTTATCCTACGGACCTACAACATGCGGTAGAAATGCGCCCTTGCTCAAGTTTTTATTTGTAAATTTTTTTTGCCCGAGGCGGGAGCCTTCGCTCATCGCCTTAATTCCCAATCTTTCGGGCATATCGCCACCATCATCTCAGTTTGCTTTGCCCGCGCCGCGTTCGATAATTAGCGCCGCAACTCCAGAGGAAGGGTGGCTGAGTCCGGTTTAAGGCACTCGACTCGAAATCGAGCGTGGGGCAACCCACCGTGGGTTCGAATCCCACCCCTTCCGCCACCGATTTTATTGCACCGTTCCAAATGCAAAAATGACCCATCCAAAACTGGATGCTCGCGGCAATTTCGAGGTGATCACAGCTGAGCGGCAAAGGGCTGAGCCTGGCAAGGTAATCGTTACCGCGCTCGCGGGCCTATTCTTCCTGATCTGCACCTGGACGTCCTATGCTCGCTGGGCGAATTTCCAGTATCGGTCCTTCGATCTGGCCTACTATGTCCAGGCGATCTGGCAGCTGATTCATGGGCGTCTGGACGTATCGGTCGAAAACGTTCCGCTGCTGGGCAACCACGTCGAACCGATCGTTTTTCTTTTTGCTCCGCTCTTCGCAGTTTTTCGTCATCCGATGCTTTTTGTTATCGTGCAGAATGCTGCGCTCGCGACCATGCCTCTGGTTGGCTACAACATCGCCAAGCGACTCGGACTCGATGGAAAACGTGCCTGTTTACTGAGCGCCGCGCTTTTGCTCGCGCCGGCTGCGGGCTATATCGCCATTCACGAGTTCCATCCCGAAGCTCTGGTTGCGCCCTTCCTTCTGTTAATGCTTCAGGCCTGGGTGGCGAAGTCGATCAGTCGCCATTGGCTGTGGTTCGTCGCTGTTTTGGCCTGTAAAGAAAACATGGCGCCGTTGCTGATCGTTTATTGTGCAACACTATGCGTCGCCGAACGCAGTCGCGGCTTGGCCGTATTGCGTCGTTGGTTTCTCTGGCCGATGGGCCTGGCTCTGATCTGGTTCGTGTTGTGCGCCTACGTAATCACGCCGGCGCTGAATTCCGGTAACATAGATTACGTTGCCTTGTACGATCAGTTGGGCACGTCGCCAGAAAATATCCTGATCAACGCCGTCGTCCGACCACAATTAATCGGAAGCGCGCTTCTGCAATCGCTCACGCATGGAAACCTTGTTTTGGGGTTGCTCCTTCCGTTTCTCTGCCTGCCGTTGCTAAGGCCACGCTGGATCGTTATCGCCGCGCCAATTCTTCTACAGCATCTCCTTTCCTGGCGCTCGTCGGAATGGATGATTTACTTTCATTACGCCGCGCCGCTCCTTCCTCTCTTCTGGATCGCATCGGTCGAAGCAATCGCAGCTTTCGATCAAAGGAAACATGTTCCTTCGTTCGTTTCGCGCGTAGCCGCATGGCTGGTCATTATCGGCTGTGCCGGCGCCCAGGTTTGGATCGGGCCGGTCTCGCGCATCGTCACTACGACTGCGGATTGGTTTGAAGCAGGTCAAGATCGCGCGCGCAAGAACGCTTTCATAGCCCAAATTCCGCCAGCCAGCAGCGTGGTGGCCCCGCTGCCCTACCTCTCTCATCTTGCGATGCGTGAGAAATTGTACTCGCTTCACTATATTCTGAAGGGTCTCAAGACTCTGGGCCGATCATCCTACCAGCCGCCATCAGCAACGGATTTTGTGCTGATTGATTATCGTGACTCGGCCACCTTCGATCCGGGCGCGGGCTTTTATCATCCTACCATGAAAACAGTCGAGGGCCGGATCGTTCCGTCGAGTGATCGGCTGCTACACGATTTTCTGAAAGGGGCAGTTTGGACTGCGGATGAGCAAGATGAACTTACGCTGCTGCAGAATTTGGGGAGCCGAAAAACGCCTGTCGGTGAACAATCCTCACCCGACAACGAGGCGGGCGTATTCTCAATCGGTGCGACCCGACTCATAAGTATCGCAACGGCAGGCGAGGTCGTTTCTCGATCCCGGCCGCTGGAAGTTCAGTTACGCTGGAGATTCCAAGGCGAGCGCAATGTTTTTCCGTGGATGCTTCTCAGGTTATCGCGCGAAAAAGCGAAAGTCGCGCTTTTGGTGAAAGGTTTATGCGCTCCTGAGGCAACCGAGGGAATTTACACGGAGACCTGGCGCGTCGTGACAGCGGAACATTTGCTTCCGGGTGATTACTCTCTTGAAGCTCTCTTTGTCGATAACAGCAAGCGCGGTTGGTTTGAAACCAACCGTAGTGGCGGCGGCGAATCGACCTTATTGTCCGCCCCGGTTTCGCTGGGTCATATAAAGGTGGAGCAGTAGGATCGTCACTCATATAAATCCCTCGCCGGGAAAGGTATTCGCCTCCGTTTCGAATTCCACTCTTCCCCCAATCCTATATTTTGCTCCATCTTCCCTCGGCGATTTTATAACCCAATACGTTGATTTCCAGCGGCTTACCAATACCGTGATTTAGTCCCCCTTCCGCCAATCGGTAACCGCTCTCCTGCGACCCGGTGGCATCTATCTTGCACCCCCGATTCGCAAACTCCCTTAGCGACATGTCAGCTGATCAACTTGTGCCGAACGCCGGAGACCGAAACGCAGAGAAAATCCTGCATCCAGACCCGTTTTCGGCGCGAGTCAAACTCTTCTCGGCCCTGCTGATCCTGTGCGCAGTCATTGCCTATTTCCCCGCGATTAACGCCGGATTCATCTGGGATGACACCCCCTTGCTCACCGCCAACCCGCAGATGCAAAGCGAGCACGGGTTGAAAGAAATCTGGCTGGGGAAAAATACCTGCGACTATACCCCGCTAACACTTACCGTCTTCTGGCTGGAGCGATCGCTTTGGGGCGACACCTCCACCGGCTACCACCTCGTAAATATTCTGCTCCACGCTCTCGCCGGAATACTGTTGTGGCGAACCTTGCTTGCGCTGCGAGCTCCGGGCTCCTGGCTGGCTGCGCTACTGTTCGTAATTCATCCCGTGAACGTCGCTTCCGTGGCGTGGATCGCAGAGCTTAAGAATACGCTGTCGGCGGCTTTTTTTTTCGCTGCCATCTTTGCCTTTCTTTGCTCCGGCAAAAATCGGAACACCAGGCACTACCTGTTAGCGATCACCCTGTTCACTTTGGCCGGACTGAGCAAAGGAGCCGTCGTTACCATGCCGATCGTTCTGTGTGCTTGCCTTCTCTGGATGAAGAAAAAGATCGTCTGGAACGACGTTGCCCGCCTCGTTCCGTTCGCGCTTATCGCATTACTGATCTCATTCCTCACCATTCACTATCAATCCCGGGCGGTGGACTATGGGCTGATTTCTTCCGATCTTCTGTTCCGCATTGCACGGGCAGGCACCGTCGTATGGCATTATCTCGTCGGGCTAGTGTTCCCCACCAACTTGAGCCCGATGTTGCCACAATGGCAGCCCGATCTCGTCTCTCCCTTCGTTTATCTGCCGGGGATTCTGCTAATAGCAGTCCTGGGAGTTTTCGTTTGGACACGGAAGACCTGGGGAAGGCCCTTCCTTTTTGTCTCCGGTTATTATCTTTGGATGCTGTTGCCAGTTCTTGGTTTTGTCTGGATGGCATTGCAGCAGCAAACGCCGGCGGCGGATTGGTGGCAGTATCTTGCCGCTCCCGGAATATTCGCTGGCATTGCCGGAGGGGTCGTCATGGTTTCAAGATCCGCCTCAAAAAACGCGCGCCTTGGTCTGTCCGTCGTAGTCGCTGTCATCCTGACGCTGCTCCTTGTCCAAACCTGGCGGCGAAGCGCGATCTATCAGTCGATGGAAACCTATTGCCGGGCAATCCTAGCCGAGAACCCGCACGCGTGGATCGCGCAAAATAATCTTGGCGTCGTCCTGGAACAACGCGGCGAACTTGAGCCGGCGATTTCTTGTTATCGTCAGGCGCTGCGGGACAATCCGCGCTACTTGGAGGCGCACAATAATCTCGGGAACGTCCTGGCCGCGGCCCGGAATTGGCCGGAAGCGGAAACCGAGTTCCTCTCCGCTTTGCATCTCAGTCCCGCCAACGCCGCGGTTCTAGGCAACCTCGCCGACAATTATTTTCGCCAGGGCAAAATCCGAGAGGCTTTCGCGACGGACGGGGCGGCGGTCAAAGCCGACCGCTACAACCCGCAACGCTACGTCGCGTTCGGACGCAAGCTTGCAGCAAACCAGCAATTCGAACAGGCGACGGTTTGTTTCAGGAATGCCTTGCTCTTGAATCCGGGCGACCTCAGCATTCAGCTAAATCTGGTGCAGGCGTTGGTCGCGGCCGGGCATGGCGAAGACGCGTTTGCGCTTGGTCAACAGGCGTTGAGAACCGCGCAAGAGTCGGGAAACCAACAAATCGTCCAAGCCGTCGCAGCAATCCTGAATCAGAGCCGCCCGCCCGCGAGGTAAACCAAGCCGCCCGGAACTACTATAATGGGCTGGTTTGGTTCGACTCTCTTGCGTTCTGGCACCTTCAGTGCTTATAATGGATTCTCGATGATTCAGGCGAATTGTCGGGCGCGGTTTACCGCAGCGGATTTTGATTTTGTCGTGCGCACTCTGGCACGCTCTCAATCCGAATCCGTCTCCCTGGTCGATCTTCTGGCCGATTCCGAGACCCGCGATTCCGTTATCGATTCCCCGCGCCTGGTGGAGGCCATTCTGTGCAATGACAGCCAGCTGCGCATCTCGTCCCAATTCTACTTCTATGTGCTGGCGCGATACGTCTTGCGTGACGCCGGAATCCGCGATCGCAAACTGTGCGATTACGTCGGTTCGCTGCTCGAGAATTTCTCTCGCGCGCATCTTCTGCGCGGCCCTCAAGCCGAGGCCGACGAATCGCCGCGTCAGTATCTCTCCGATATGCTAATCGCGCTTTCCCGCGCCACGCAGGATGAAGCATTCTTGTTGCGCGCCCACGTCGGCAATTACTCGCTCTTCATCAGTGGGATTTTTCATGAGAACACGCAACGGCGCAGCCTGCGCGGGGCCCCTGACATCGGCTTTTATGAAAATATAGGACGGCGCAATTATCACCTCGTCGCTTCTCACGCGACCGCCAGGCGCTGTGAACTTAACGATGTTTATGCCGAGCTGGCCGATCGTTTTCGCGATGTGCGGCTCGCGCTCAATCAACTGGCCGATCGTTTGCTCAATCTAGATGAAGGCGACCGGCCAACGCTGGTATGAACGAAACCCTCTTCAGCCAAATCCAGCGGCTGCTTGAACGGACCTACGCCCAGGTCGGGATTAATCTCGAAGATTGCATCATTGATCGAGCCCGTTCCGTTCACCTCAGCAAATTGGCCGGCGCTTCCGCCCGCGAATTGAACGAAATCGCACGCACTTTTCTTCGCCACGCCGGCGATCAGCTTTACGTCGGGATCTACTATTCGCGCTGGCTGATCGATCAGCTTGAACGCCATGACCCGCGCAGCGGATTGAGCGATTCCAACATTCGCTCCCTGATCGTTTTTGTGGAGGAATTAAATCATGCGCTTCACGCCGCGCTCCAGTTCAAGAACGGCCAGCGCCGAATCGCCTCCGAAGAATTTGCGCGCGATCTCGAGCTCCAAGCGCAGGTCGATACTTATCTCGTCCTCCTCTTGTTTGTCGCATTCTTTCGCAAAACCCAGCGCGTTTCCCGGACCGATCGTCGCTGGCTGCGTTTTCATCTTTTTAGCCGGCAATGTCCGGATGCATTCCGCGATGAAAATTTGCGCGGTCGCTATCTCGAAACTTGCGAGCTCGCTGCCAGCTACACCCAGTATCTCGATACCCTCAACGGTGTCCGGCGTCTTGATGAGATCCGCAAATTTCGTTCGCTCGATTATTCCGCCAAAAAAACGCACATCTTCGCGCTGATGGAGCGGACCGCGACCTAATTTCACGGTCATCCCGAGCCACGTCGAGGGATCCCGTTGAGGTTAGCTTTAAGGTCTCGCAGCGGGATCCCTCGACTGCGCTCGGGATGACCGCTTCTGCCATCGCTTTGTTATTCATTGATTTGATATTTTCTGTCGGGTAAAACACTACACCGTGTTCTCCGCGATCTTATCCGGCAGCATACGCAAGGCGATTCGCTTGAGCGCGGTGGGCGCTGTAATTTGCGTATGCAGAAATCCAATCGCTGCTGCGTCACCACCGGATCAGGTTCCCAATTCTTCATCGTCTGCAGTGGCTCCGCGCTTCGTGGTGTTGACCCAACCGGTGAAGGTAAAGATCGCTTACGGTGAAACCGTCTTGCCCGCCGGCATGAAACTTCCGGTCGTCTCGAGCGATGCCACTTCCATCCGCGTAAAGTATATGGGCGAATCGCAGACCATCCCCAGTGCTGCCGCTCGCTTTGAGGACTCCGAGTCACCGGACGCGGTCCCTTCCGAGATTCCGCCGATTATTCCAGCCAAGCCTGCGGCGGCTCCTTCCACAACGCCTGGCACACAATTACAAGTTTCGCTCCAGCCGGGCTACGACTCTCGCATGCAAGGCGGCGACATCAGCATGCGAGAATTGCAATTACTTTTGTCGTCACACTGTAGTGAAGGGGTAGATCTGAGTGGCGCCGGCACAAAAATCTACAACGGCATCACCTATCTGATGGATTCTGAACAAGCTGCCACCAATCTCGGTCTCGCGCACAGCGTTCCCTCAAGAGTACTGGTGGCGGCGCCCGGGTTCCCGAGAAACTCGCTCTATTATATAGGATATGACGGTGCCTTCGAAGGACGCTTTAATCGCCTCTATCTGGTGACCGACATCGCCAACAAAGTCGTCGCCATTCAGCTCGTTGACGAACATCCGAAAGGCCGCTGGAAATCTGCAGCTGCACTGGCAGCGGCTACCTGGAGCACTTACAATTTCATTAACGCACGAATGCGAGCCAGCGATGCCGCGCGCGTGCAGGCCGTATCAAAGCGGCAGGGCAACATCGTCGTGATCGATACTCAGGTGTTTCAGCGCGTTCGGACGAGAGTCGGCCGAACGAACGTTGATCGCTACGAGGAGCAGGAAAACGCGAAACTACTCATCCCGACTCCATTCGCTCGCATCATTCTTCATTGCGCTCAGGTCGGGCTATCGAAGACGTGACTTCCGGAATGGAGGAGTGGAGTGCTGGAGTATTGGAGTGATGTGAAAGATGCTCAAAAGTCCACTACTCCTTTACTCCACTGATTTGCGGTTTCCATTTGTGAACACGATTGCCTTCCGCTAAACATCAGCCGTGTTCAGTTTGACCATGCTCGGCAGCGGCAGCGCCGGGAATAGCACTCTCGTTTCCACCAGTCATTGCCACATTTTGATCGATGGCGGACTGAGCGCGCGCCAGATCGTAGTGCGGCTTGAGCAGTGTGGCGTTACCCCCGAGCAACTCGATGGATTGCTTCTTACTCACGAGCATGGCGATCACGTTTGCGGGTTGGAGGTGCTTTGCCGGAAGTTTGCCATTCCAATTTACTGCAATTCGCAAACCGCCGAGGCCATGCGTTGCTTCGGGCTCGGTGAGCACAAAAACTGGCGCATCTTTCGCACCGGTGGCGAATTCACTATCTGCGATATTTTGGTCCAGAGTTTCCCGGTCCCACACGATGCCGTCGAGCCGGTCGGCTACGCTTTCCATGCCGGCAATCGCGGACTCGGTTTCATTACCGATCTCGGATATCCCACCAAAATGTTAATCGAACGGCTGCGCGAAGTACACACTCTGGTCATCGAAACCAACCATGACGAAAGACTTTTGCAGGACGATCCGCATCGGCCCTGGCCGGTGAAACAGCGGATCATGTCGCGCCACGGCCATCTTTCCAACGCCGCAGCCGCTAGTGTGATCGAACAACTGTTGCCGGGGAAAATTGAGCGTGTCGTCCTGGGCCATCTTTCGCGCGACTGTAATACTCCCGCGCTGGCTACGGCCGCAATGCGCTCACAGATGGCACGAGCCGGCCGCGCTGATCTGGAAATTTTTTGCGCCCTGCAAAACGCCATCAGTCCGCGGTTTCACATCGGCGAAACATTGGGCGGCGATTTTCAACCTACCTTCGAAAGCGCGCTGTTTAATACTGCGGCGCTCTAGCCGCGGTCCGATGGCCGGGACATTCCAGAACAAAATTTATGGGTCGCCGCTGCCGGCCGCCGCTACTGGAATACAAATCCGCGATGCTATCGAAGCCGATCTTCCAGCCATCGTCGACATTCATAACGCGGCTATCGCCTCGCGCATTTCCACCGCGCAACTTGAGCCGGTCACGATTGAGAGCCAACGCGAATGGTTCCGTGCGCATTCACCGGCACAACATCCAATTTTGGTCGCGGAAGTGGAAGGCGTGATTGCCGGCTGGCTTAGCTTCAAGGAATTTCTCCCGCGCTGCGCTTATCGCGGTACCGTCGAGCTCAGCCTTTACATCAGCGAACAATTCCGGCGCCGTGGCCTGGGCAGAAGATTGTTGCAGGAAGCGATCGGGCGTGCCCCACAATTAGAGATACACTCGCTCGTTGGATTAATTTTTGGCCACAACGAGCCGAGCGTCGCCCTTTTCCGAGCCGCCGGCTTCGAGCGCTGGGGTCTGCTTCCCGGCATCGCCCGCGTTGATCAAATCCCGCGCGACCTAACGATCTTTGGACGACACGTCTGATTGCGCTAATGAATTGAGCTTGGCGCGATAGCTCGCTTGCTCTCCCGGCGACAGTTGCCCGAAATTGTGCGCGATTAACGACGTCGCCGAAGCATTGCGCTGCGCTCTCAGGCTGGCGGTCTATGACCGCCCCGAGATGGTAAAATCCATCAGCTGGAACTATCGTGTTCGTGGCTGGCTCGATTTGACTTGCTCCTAGTCTGATTGCGCACAGTGCTCAAAGCGATGAATGACAGACAGCATTACCAGGCTTGCTTTGATCTCATGCAGGCGGTGGCGGCTTATCGGTACGAGTCGATTCATCGACACTTGGAAAAGTTCGGTAAGCGCGAGTCCATGGTGCACCTGGACGTTCTGGTGCTGACTTACCATCTTGCGCGGATCTGTCGTGGCTCCATTCTCGAGATAGGGGCATTCCGAGGCGGGGCGACCGTCGCGGCAGCGTGGGGCGTTCGGGATGCAAGGGAGGCGAAAAAGCTCATCACCATTGAGCCCGGTGGCAGTCTTCGCAAACATCCGCTGGCCACCCGCAACATCTTGGGTTCGTTAAAACGCAATCTCGCGCGGCAAGGTGTGGCCGAACGAGTCACAATCGTTGAGGGCCGTTCCTTTGAGCCCGAGGTTGTCGCCGCCGTTCATGGCGCCTTGGGTGCTGATCAAGTGGGTCTCCTCATCCTGGACGCAGACGCCAATTGTAAACGCGACATCAACTGCTACGGACCCAAACTGATGGATGGTTGCTGGTTGATAATCGATGACTACGGCGGCTCAGCGGATAATTCCAAGGTATCGGCCACGAAAACACAGGTCGATGAACTGGTGAACAGCGGCCGGCTACTCCCCCTCGGTTACTATGGCTTCGGTACCTGGGTTGGCCGATCGCAAGGCATCATGCTTCCTCGTGCCCGATGACAAGATGGATAACACCATTTGGCGCGGAGATGAAGAAGCCATCGAAATCCTCGCGTAATTGCTCCACTTCATCGCGGCGCGGGATGCCGTTCACTTTTAAAAATGACGCCGCTGCTTCGGTGTCATTTGTTTCCACCTCGAGCCAGACATCAGGCTGACTCAGATTCGGCACCAGATCGACCCAAAGCCGATTCGGTCCAAACTGAAAAATGCAACCGTCCGCTTCCTCTTCAATCAAAGGCAGCGCCAGGGTATCGCGATAAAAGGCGACGGTCTGTTCGTAGGTGTGGGCCGGGCATTTGATCGCGATGTTGGCGCCGCCGGAGAACTGCGGGCCGTGAACGTTCGCTACCATTTATCTGACCTTAGGCGCGCTCGCGTTTGACACAAACCCGCTACAATTGCGCCAGGATTTTCTCGGCAACCTGCTTCGCTTTTTCCAACGCTGCTGCTTCATCTGCTATTCCGCCAATGCCAATGGTGATGAGTGACCTTCCCTTGACGACGTAAAGCATAATCACGTTCGGCGGTAGTCCGTTCTCAGGTGCTCCACTAAACATGCCCGCTTTGTCGCCTACGCCCTCGATCACTTTCATTTTCCCGCCACTGGACGCGATCTGATCAAGTTCGGTTAGTGGATCGACACTGCCTTCACCTGCCTGGCGGACCCGCAACAGCAGCGAGCGGCCGGACTTCGTCCCGTAATAATTGCACTTCGAATAATACCCGTCCTTGCTGTT
>QHQU01000290.1 GCA_003219925.1 Verrucomicrobiota bacterium | reverse complement strand
TTCCGTAAACGAAAGGCGCCGCGTAAATTTTCCATGCGCTCGACCCGATCAAACGCGGTTTGGGTGGTGGTGTAGCGGATGCGCTCGAGTGCGCTGTTCAGCGGAACATTTATTTTTTGCGCCAGGATTTTTGCGAGGAGCTCGGCCTGATTGAAACCCCGTTCGCGTAATCGCGCGGAATGAAGCGGGACCGGGACAACGAGATGGAAATGCCGCGGGCGCAAGCGCGGATCATTCATCGCTTCCTCCAACCACTCCGCGATGGGATGCCGCAGCTGTAACTGGCGATTGTACTTGAATTGCAAAACGATAAAACGAACGACCCCGCGGCTGCGATAAGCGGACACGGCCGCATCAAATCCCAGTGTTCGATTTGCGCAGTTAGCACAGGTAAACACACCATCGATTGCACCGGGAAACGGCTCGGAACATTTTGCACAAAAAGGCGCGACAATGCGGGGGGCCTTATCGAGACAATCCCGGCAGATGTAATCGCCGCGGGGAACGGGCGCATGACAGATGGCACACAGCGCCGGGTAAAAAAGCGACGCGACC
The DNA here is from genome assembly GCA_003219925.1 of Verrucomicrobiota bacterium. Classification (GTDB taxonomy): domain Bacteria; phylum Verrucomicrobiota; class Verrucomicrobiia; order Chthoniobacterales; family UBA10450; genus AV69. The sequence continues at coordinate 3,072 of QHQU01000290.1, read as the reverse complement.
GCGCGCAACGGCTCAAGAGTGCGGTCGATTCGCATAACGCAACCAGCCAATCATCAACGCCCAGGTAATCAATCCCAATGCGAGCGGAAGCAAGCCGATCAGCAAGTTAGCCCCGAGCCATGGCAGGATGATCGTTTCGCGTTTGGTCATTTTACCGACGACGCCCGCGACAAAAATCCAGCCGGAATGGAGACCGATCGGCAGAAAAAGTGAGCGTGTGCGCAAGCGCGCGTCGGCCAGAATCCAGCCGATGAGAAACAAGGTAGTAAAGCTCGCGAGCACCATTATCGGATCGGCAAATTGCGCGAACGAGTTTGCGATCGAATGAAATCCGGAAAGCCAGGTCACGTTCTCGTTTGTTCGGGTTGGCGCTTTCAGAAAATGAACGATGGCGAAAAAACCCGAGGTAATCAGAGCCGCAACGACCGGGCGCACGCTGCGCAATAGAATTCCGAGGAATAACCCGCGGAAAAAAAGTTCTTCGATCAGAGGGACGACGATGGCTGCGGCCAAAACAGCGCCAAGCGCATTCCATGGAACCGCATTTTTTAACAGAAAAATCCTGGTCCCGATTAACGCGATTGTAGCGACAAATAGAGGAACCGTGGCCAGCAAAATGCCGGCGACGACGTCACGCAGAGCGTGCCGGTTCTCATCCAATTGCAGATCGCGGAAAGAACGGAGGCGAAGCGAGCGCAGGAGCGGCCAAAGAAATGCGAGCGCGCAAATCAGGAGAGCGCGATGGAAGAAGCTTTCAAAATCGAATTTCGCAAAAAAAGCCGAGAAGTGGGGAGCAGTCCAAAAAAGCGGAGGAGCGAGAAGGGCGCCGCCGATTACGACCGCGAAAAAGTAAGCGAACAGTTTGGCGGCATCTTTCAAGGGCGCTAATCTAAGGGCGCGAAATCATGCCGCGTCAACATGTATGGAGCGAACGCGAAGAGGATGGGGTGAAGCGCGAAGTCCGCGCGTCCCGTTTTGGCGGCGTCTGGCGCCTGCAATCGAAGCGCGCGGATGAGGATTCATGGACTTATCACGATCATCCGCTGCCCGCCGATTTGCTGGTGTTAAAGGAAATCATCGAGAAAAAGTATCGCCGCCGGCGAGCAACGGTAGAGGAACTTTTGTCGCTGCGAGAAATGGTTCGGGAAATTCAATGACTGATTCCTTCGCCTATGATACACAGCCGTTTCTCGCATTACGAAAATGATTTGTTTGCGAGGATCCGGGGAGCGCACGCGCCTCGCGTGCTGGTTGCGGCGCCTCGCCGCGACGAACTTGCGTAAGAAATTAACACGTTTCCGTAGCGTCTTGTTTGGCAGACCGCGCTTTGAAAAGTTCGCGCTGGCGAGGCGCCAGCGCCAGCACGCGAGGGCGCGTGCGCTCCCCGGAAAGCTGGCCACGCGTTACCTAATTCGATATTACGTTGCACCAGATAACTTTTAAGAGCTCCGAACGGATGACCAACTGGAACACCGAAGAATTGATTGCCGCAGACAAACAGTTTGTTTGGCACCCCTTCACTAACATGCCGGAATGGTGCGCGCCGGAGCATGAACCAATCGTGATTGTCGAGGGGCACGGCGCGCTCTTGCGCGACAGCCGTGGTCGCGAATACATCGACGGGAACTCGTCGATCTGGACAAATATTCACGGGCATAATCATCCGCGGATCAATCGGGCAATTCGCGAGCAGTTGGAACGGATCGCACATTCGTCGTTTCTGGGGACAACGAATCCGGTGGCAATCGAACTGGCGCGGGAAATAGTTGAATTATTTCCGTGCAAGACTTTATCGCGCGTTTTTTATTCAGATGACGGTTCGACTGGAATTGAAGCGGCTCTGCGCATTGCCGCACAATTTTTTCAGATGCGGGGCGAGAAACGAAATTTGTTTGTCGCGTTTCGTAGCGGTTACCACGGCGATACTGCGGGCGCGGCGGCCTTGGGGGCGGCGAAGATGTTTTCGGTCGATCACGAAGGTTGGAGATTTCCGGTTCGCCGCGTTGGTTCAATCGAAGAATTGCAAAAACTTTCTGGCGCACAGGCACTCGGTATCGCGGCGGTGGTGGTCGAGCCGATGATTCAGGGCGCTGCGGGGATGCGAATTTGGCCGGAGGGAACTTCCGCGGCGGTACGCGATTGGTGCAATCAGAATGGCGCGCTCATGATTGCCGATGAAGTGATGACGGGATTCGGACGGACCGGGAAAATGTTTGCGAGCGAGCATGAGAACGCGTTGCCCGATGTTATGGTGCTGGGGAAAGGATTGAGCGGTGGTTATCTTCCGCTGGCGATTACGCTTACGACCGAAGAAATCTTCTCGCAATTCGACGGTTCGGTGGCGGATGGCCGGGCGCTCGCCTACGGGCACAGCTACACCGGCAATGCACTTGGTTGTGCGGCGGCCCGGGCCGGTCTCGCAATTTTTCGAGAGGAGAATGTTCTGCCGATTTTGCAACCGAAGATCCGGCAACTCGGCTCCCAACTGCAGCCATTGCGCGAGTTGCCTGGCGTAACTGAAGTACGACAGTGTGGGTTCGTCGCCGGAATCGAAATGGCTGACGCGGAAACTGCGGGCGAGGTTTGCCGTCGAGCGCGCGATTACGGATTGTTAACGAGAAATATACGGGAAACGATTGCTTTGCTGCCGCCGCTCTGCACCACGGAACAACAATTGCAACGCACGGTCGCAGCTTTGTCGAGCGCGATCGAAAAGATTGAAATAGAGGGACGCGCTCTGTCGCGTCTTGGACGACACGGAGGTCGTCCCTCCATGAGCAGGCTATGAAAAAGATCCGGCTCGATCAGGCTCTCGTCGAGCGCGCACTTTATCCAAGCCGCGACCAGGCGCAGCGCGCGATCATGGCCGGCCAGGTCCGAATCGGCGAGCAAGTCGCGCAAAAGCCGTCGATCTTAGTCGATTCCAGCGTGATGATTGCGACCGCGGCCGCGCCTCGTTTCGTCGGCCGCGGTGGATTAAAATTGGAAGGCGCACTGGATTTCTTCGAAATCGATGTGCGCGATCAAATTGCGGTGGATATCGGTGCGTCGACCGGAGGATTCACCGATTGT
>QHQU01000289.1 GCA_003219925.1 Verrucomicrobiota bacterium | reverse complement strand
CCGGCCCTGGCCGACCGCCTCGCCGTTCTTAATACCGACGAACCAATGCCCCCAGCGGAAGGTCCGGAAGACGTTGCGCCGGGTCCCGCTCGGGACCCCACTCGCAACCCCGGCCTCGTCCCTTCCCCACTTTTGCGTTATTCGGCGGCGTCAATGACGCCCTGATGAGCGCTGCAATCTTCGAATCGAAGCCACCAGCGCGCGGATTTGCGAGTCGGCGTGCGCGGCCGTGAGCGTGATTCGGAGACGAGCGGTGCCACGCGCGACACTCGGATAACGAATCGCGGGAACGAAAAACCCTTCTTTTTGTAAGGCGTGGGCAAAGGTCATCGCGTCGTTTTCCTGGCCGATGATGAATGGAAAAATCGCGCTCTCGGGTTTGCGATTTGGTTCGCTGGCAAGTAATTGCTGAAGGAGTTCGATATTTTTCCAAAGCGCGCGCCGGCGTTCCTCACCTTCCGGAGTTTGCAGGAATTCGATCGCCGCAATCGCCGCCGTGGCAACGGCGGCCGGGGGCGCCGTTGAATAAATAAAAGATCGCGCCCGATTCGTTAGCCATTCAATCAGCGAAGTTGAGCCGCAAATATATCCACCCGCGGCGCCGAGCGCCTTACTCAGCGTCCCCATTTGAATGTCAACGGACAATTTTTCCTCCGCCGCCAAGCCGCAGCCGTTTGGCCCGATAACACCAACGGCATGCGCTTCATCGAGAAGAAGCAACGCCTGAAAGCGAGATTTTAGCTCGACTATTTCACGCAAGGGCGCGCGGTCGCCATCCATCGAAAAGACGGATTCCGTCACGACGATGATTCGCGCATTAGGCTTTTCCCGTCGCGCCCATTCCAGGTGGCTTTCCAGTTTACCGAGGTGATTATGCGGAAAAACGCGAATGCCGGCGCCGCTCAAGCGTGCGCCATCGACCAGCGAAGCGTGAGCCAGTTTATCGAGAACGATGACGTCGTTTTTCCCGGCGACCGAGGGAAGAGTGCCGACCGCTGCCGCGTAACCGCTATTGAAAGCAATCGCGGCCGGCACGTTTTTCCATTTGGCAATCGTGCGCTCCAGCGCCACATGCGGCGACTGCGTTCCCGAAACCAGGCGGGATGCGCCCGCGCCAACGCCAAACTGTTCAATCGCGTGTGTCGCCGCGGCGCGCAATCGTTCATCGGCGGCCAGACCGAGGTAATCGTTTGAGGAAAAGTTAACGAGATGTTGGCCGACCAGCTCTACGTTCGGCCCCTGGGCCGATCCAATTTCGCGCAGTCGCCGCAAAAGGGAACGCGCACGGAGCTGATCCAGTTCATCGCGAAACGGTTCATCCATTGCGACAAGCTGCCAGCGCGCCGCGCCATTTCCACCGCGATCGCGCCGATTTCCGGGGTAGCGCCACAGTGGCGATATTTCTGGGGAGCGCAGGCTGCCAGCCTGGAGTTTCCGGCAGCTTGCCGGAAACAATCGTTTTTCGCTGTCCTACAAATGTAAGCGGAGGGGCCGCGGCAGGCTGCCGCGGCCAGCAGGCTGGCAGCCTGCGCTCCCCAGACAAGAAAATTCTACGCAGCGTACGCGAGGTACGGGCGAGATCCTACAATCAGAGCCAAAGACCCCAGGAAAGCAACGAAGCAGCGTCGGTCCAAACCCCGGATTTGGTATCGCCCAGGACCACTACGATGATGTCGCGCCCCGGGCGCGAACCGCTTGCTATCAGACAGTGACCGGCCGCTTCGGTGTAGCCGGTTTTCATTCCGTTGCAAAACGGAAGCCGCTTCAGAACCTTGTTGGTGTTTTCCAGTTCGCGGGTCCGACCGTTGGCGTAGCGAAAAACAAGCTGGGGCAGACAGACGATGGAACGAATCGTCGGATTCGCGTAAGCAGCGCGCGCGATAACCGCAAGATCGCGTGCGGTGGAATACTGGCCGGGAATTGGGAGCCCGTTCGGATTCAGAAAATGCGAATGAATCGCGCCCAGAAGTTGTGCTTTTGCATTCATTCTGTCAGCGAACGCTTCGATGCTGCCGGCGTTATCGCGCGCCAGACAACGCGCTACATCGTTGGGACTTTTCACCAACAGTGCGCGCAACAGATCTATCCGCTGATAATCTTCTCCCGGTCGAATATTCAACCGCACTGGCTCTGCGAAAGTGTCGATCGGTTCTACTCGAACCGGTCGATCGAGGTAACCGGTTTCCGCTATAATCAGCGCGGTCAGCAGCTTTTGTGTGCTCGCGGCCGGCCGCGGTTGATCGGCGTTTTTCTCGTGTAACACCGCGCCGGTGCGCGCATCGACCACCACCACCGAATTTGCTCGCGTATTTGGGACCGCGCCAGATGGCCCCGGCGTCAGCGCAGAGGCGGGAATTGAAATGTCATCTGTTTTGCCCGAATCGGCCGATGCGCGGCTGCGAGTCCGCGAAGTGCTTTTGGCGTGGCGCTTATTCACGCCACTCGGGCGAACTACGTTAACCTCATCATCGTCTTCCGACGAGATCGCGGCACTGACATTGCCGATAAAAAGCAACGCGCAAACGGTCAGCGTAAGCCAGCGCTTCACTTGTTTCATTCGCTGTGAATAGTTGTTGGCGTCAATGCCGCCGCAAACGGGGCATTCTAAATTAGCCAGTTTCGCGCCCGCGCTGGATCAATTCAATCTCGTAGCCCTCCGGAGCGTCGATGAACGCAATCGCGCCCCCATTGCCATTGGGATGCGGGCCGTCGGACAGCGGATAACCCTTGGCCGCAGCTTGTCTTGCAAATTTTTCCAGATCGTCCACTTCAAACGCGAGATGAGTCAGGTCCGGCCCCACCACTACTGGGCCGCTCTTGTCGTACTTGCAAATCTCGATCTCTTCCTCGCTCTCGGGTGCTTTGAAAAAGACGAGCTGCGATCCACGGCCGGAGGTGTGTCGCCGTGTTTCCTCCAAACCGAGGACGTCTCGATAAAAGGCGACCGTCCTTTCCAGATCGGTCACACGATAACGGGTATGCAATAATTTCTTGATCATCGCTAAACTAATTGCCGCGACCTCGCCTCGAATTCAAATTCGACAATGCTATGCCTCGGTCTCGACAGTGGGACAACTACCTGCAAGGGTCTGGTGCTCGAGGTTAATTCCGGAAAAGTTCTCGCGCAGGCCAGCGCGCCGCACTCGTTTATCGAGGAGTTGCCGCGGGGGCATGTCGAACAGGATCCCCAAACCTGGTGTGATGCGGCCGAGCGCGTCATCGAGAGCTGTCTGGAAAAAATCGGCGAGCGTCGCAACGAAGTTGTGGCCTTTGGCGTGAGCGGGCAGCAACATGGCCTCGTTACCCTCGACCATCGCAACCAACCGGTCCGCCCGGCCAAGCTGTGGTGCGATACCTCGACCGCACCGGAGGCAGAGAAACTAAATCGCGCTTTGGGAAATGTGGACGAACTCATTCGCCGCACCGGTAATACCATGGTCCCGGGTTACACTGCGCCGAAAATTTTGTGGTTAAAAGAAAATGAACCGAAAAATTTCACGCATACGCGCACCATTCTTCTGCCCCATGATTTTCTGAACTTCTGGCTCACCGGCGAACGGCAGATGGAATATGGCGACGCCTCGGGCACTGGATTACTCGATGTCCAGTCGCGGACCTGGTGCGCGCCGCTCGCCGAATTTATCGACAAAGATCTGCTGGCCAAGTTTCCGCCACTTCGTTCCTCTACTCGGCCGGCCGGTTTGCTGCGCTCAACCTTGCGCGAAAAGTTTCACCTAAGTGACGTCCTTGTCAGCGCAGGCGGCGGTGACAACATGCTCGGTGCGATCGGCACCGGAAACATCGCCACTGGCCGACTCAGCATGAGCCTGGGCACTTCCGGCACGCTTTACGCATTTACGGAAACCCCAATGATCGATCCAAGAGGAGAAATTTCCGCATTTTGTGATAGCACAGATCACTGGCTGGCACTGGCTTGTACGATGAACGTGGCTAGCGCAGTCGACCGCGTTCGCGATTTGTTTGGATGGGAGATGAACGCTCTGGAAAAAAATGTGGCGCGCTCTCAGCCCGGCGCCAATGGTCTGATGTTCCTGCCCTATTTCGACGGGGAACGGCTGCCGAATTTACCGAATGGCTGCGGTGTGATTCACGGTCTGAATTCGACCAACACGAATCGCCAAGACATTGCCCGCGCCTTGATTGAGGGGATCGTTGTTGGACTTGCTCAGGGAATGAAACGTCTCGTCGAGCTGGGAATTCGCGCCGATGAATTGGGTATCACCGGTGGCGGGGCCAAAAGTGCGACTGTGCGCCAAATCGTGTCCGACCTCTTCGGGCTACCAGTGGTGGGATTCAAAACCGGGGAGGGGGCGGCTCTGGGGGCAGCAATTCAAGCGGCATGGACTTATGGTCAAACGGGGGGAGATCCAATGCCGCTGGAGAAGATTGTGAAGTCCGCGGTCAAGACCGATCGCAAAACACGGGCCGAACCGCGGAAAGAAAACGAAACCATTTATGCGGAATTGCGTGGACGGCATGCCGATCTCACGCAGAAACTGGCAAGCAGCGGGTACCTATGAAGATTGTGATCGGCGCGACCGGCGCCAGTGGCAGCATTTATTTGCAGCGTTTGCTCGAACAGATCAACGCGAGCGAACATGAAGTCCATCTGGTTATGACCGTGCACGCCCGGCAGGTCGCTGATCACGAACTGATGACTTTTCGCCTTCCTCCAAAAGTCCTCCAGCATCCCGACAACGACATGAACGTACCATTTGTCAGCGGTTCTGCCCGTTTCGACGCGATGGTAATTGTGCCCTGCTCGATGTCCACGCTCGGTCGAATCGCCACTGGTTCGGGTCAGGGCGCACTCCTGCGGGCCGCTGACGTCTTTTTGAAGGAACGCCGCAAACTCATTGTCGTCCCACGCGAAACGCCCTGGAGCCTCATTCAGGCACGCAATGTCGTCACTTTGATAGAAGCCGGCGCGATCGTGCTACCCGCCATTCCATCCTTTTACAGTGGTCCCAAAAATGCCAACCAAATCGCCGATACGGTAGTGTGGCGCATTCTCGATCAACTTGGGTTGCCCAGTCCGCAAGCGTTCCGCTGGCAAAGTCAACAAGCTGGTCGGCGGCCAATTTGAAGCTCGATCCGGAAAGTCTCCGTGCGCGCATTCTTGTCGCCGTCGGCTTTCGCCTGCTTCAAGTGTGGTCGCATACCATTCGTTTTGAAATCGAGGACCGTGGAAAAATTCTACAGACCCCGGTTTCGGAACGGTTCATTGGCGCGGCCTGGCATAATCGCCTTCTCCTGCTTCCCTTCGCCATTCGTCGCTTTATTCCGCAGCGACAGGGCGCGGCCCTCATCAGCGCCAGCCGTGATGGCGCCTGGTTGGCCAGCCTGGTGCGCCGGTTTGGTTTCTCGGTCGTTCGGGGGTCCAGCTCGCGCAAAGGCGCGGCCGCCATGTTGCAGTTGGCCGACGTCATCGCATCAGGTCACGATGTCGTCATCACCCCGGATGGTCCGCGTGGTCCCGCATATCGCCCCGGCGGCGGGATCATTCTGCTCGCGCAGAAAACCGGGGCGCGCGCAGTGCCGTTGAACCTCGAATACGCGCGCTGCTGGAGACTGCCCAGTTGGGACAAATTCATCCTTCCGCGTCCGTTTACGCGAGTGCGCTTTATTCTGGGCCAGCCCCACGAAGTTCTGAAAACATCGAACGAAGAGGAATTCGAGGCCGAGCGTGAGCGCCTGAAGTCGGCGATGATGGCGCTGGTGGAAATGCGCTGATAGCTTCCGCGGATGTGACCATGGCAAAGTTAATCGATGGACGTGCAATCGCCGAGAGAGTCTACGCGGAATTGCGCGACGAAATTGCCAGCCTCAAATCGCGGGGAGCAACGCCGGGCCTGGCCGTGGTCCTCCTCGGCGATGATCCCGCCTCTCGCGCCTACGTGCGCGCCAAAGACAAAATGTGCCGCGAGCTTGCCCTGTATTCGGTGAAGCTGGAACTGCCGGCCACGACCACGCAGGAGGAACTGCTCGCGCAGGTTGATGAGTTA
>QHQU01000288.1 GCA_003219925.1 Verrucomicrobiota bacterium | reverse complement strand
TTCATCGAAGCGAAATTAAAGGAAACGGGTACAACTCGGATCGTTCCCGAGCCGGAAGTAAAGGTGGAAACCACGGTGGCAGTCGCACCGGGGGACACCAAATCGGAATTCCTACGGGTATTGCAGCTTAGCGGTTTGGATGGCGAATCGATGACTGACGATCAACGCGACGCCTTGATCAACATCGCGGAGAACTCCGGGCTCGATCCGGGGGATGCCGAGGACATGGTGGATGAATACCTTGAAGAAATCGACCGGAAACAAATCGCCGATATCACCAAGGCTAAGGCAAAACCTCCAACCCCGGTTGGTCGGAATGGAACGAGTGCGGTTAAGGGGTCGCCCAAGGTCAAGGTGGTGGAAGAGCCGGTCCCGGGCGCTACTCCCAAGCGCGCGGTCCTTTCGCCCCAACAGGAACGAAAACGATATCCCAATTACAGCAATTCACTTGGCGGACAGATGTTTCTTATTCCATCAGGAGAATTCATCATGGGTAATCCGTTTCCAGATGCACCTCCAAACGAAACACCGCATTTCCGCGTTACTGTCACCCGTTTTTACATGTCGCGCTTTCCGATCACCAACGCGCATTACGAAGCTTTCGATCCACTTCACAAAAGTAAACGCGCGTCTGCAACCGGAGATCGTCATCCCGTTGTTTATATCAGCAGTCTCGACGCGATGAAGTTTTGCCAATGGCTTAGCATCCGTGAGCGCAAAAAATATCGGCTGCCGACGGAAGCGGAATGGGAATACGCCGCCAAGGGGACCGATGGACGCAGATATCCATGGGGCAATTTCGATAAGCGTGGCGATCTCGCCAATTTTGCCGATAAAAACACCTCCTTCGCCTGGAGTGATCGTCAGATCGACGATGGTTATGCGGAGAGTGCGCCGGTCGGATCATTTCCGCGTGGGGCCAGTCCGTTCGGGATTGAGGATATGTCGGGAAATATCTGGGAATGGTGCAGCAATTTCTTTGAGCAATACAAACCGACGCCGAAGACTGATCCGCACGGGCCCCCGAGCGGAACCAAACGCGTTTATCGCGGCGGCAGTTGGAAATCACGCTTCGCCAGTTTGCGCACGACCACTCGCAGCGCCAACCTCCCGAATTTCTCCTGCAACGATCTGGGTTTCCGGATCGTCTGCGAATGCGAATCCTGAAGGCTCCCGGTCATAAAACGAAAAACGCGGCTCTCCGCCGCGTTTTCGAAATCAATTTGGAACACAGGCCTGAGGCCTGTGCGCCACACAGGGCTCGAGCCCGTTACCCGTTCGGATTGAACCGAAACTTTGTTCGGCCTCGCTTGGCGTTGGCTTTGGCTTTGCGCCGGCTCTTCTGATTTGGTGTCTCAAACGCGCGCAAGCGCCGCACTTCATCGAGGATGCCTTCCGCGTCCAGCTTGCTTTTCAGCCGTTTGAGCGCGCGATCCACTGGTTCGCCTTTTCGAACAATGACTTCTGGCATCAATTCACCTCGATTCCGAAAAAATTCGCCCATTTCAACCCTGGGCAAACGTAATTTACTCCGGCCGTCCACGCCGCGTCAAATGGTCTGGGAAGGGCCTCTCAGGCCGCCCACGAAGAAAATTCAGATGCTAAATCTGCGTCATCCACGCAATCCCGGGTAAAACCTTACCTCGAGGCTAGCTCGCGGTTGCTGGCTTGGTTTGCTTGGAAGTGATTTCGCGTTGCAGGCTGGTTTTGCCCCCGCCGCGGGCACGGGTCCACCACAGCACAATCGGTGAGGCAATGAAGATGGAAGAGTAGGTCCCGACAGCTACGCCGATGATAATCGCCAGCGAGAAATCACGCAGAACCGCACCGCCGAAAAGGAAGAGACACAGAATCGGGATCAAAGTGACGGTGCTGGTAAGGATAGTTCGGCTCAGCGTCTGATTGATACTTTCGTTCATGATCTGTTCGATCGAACCTTTGCGCCCGCTCGCCAAACCTTCGCGGATCCGATCGTACACAACGATCGTATCATTAATTGAATAGCCGGCGATGGTAAGCACAGCGCCAACCATGGTGAGCGTCAGTTCCCGGTGAAGCAGCGAAAACACGCCAACCGTGATCAAGACGTCGTGCAGCAGCGCGACAATCGCGCCCACCGCGAAGGAAAGTTCGAAGCGAAGGGTCACAAAAATCAAGATGCCGAGAATACCGAGTCCGAGCGCAACGAGGGAGCTGCGCGCCAGCTCGCCACCGACAAGTGCGCCGACTCGTTCCGCGCCTTCGACTTTGAATTGGGCCTCGGTCATCGCGGTCATGATTTGTTTTTCGACCGCGTCGCTGGTGTGCAATGGCGTGCGGACGGTGATGTAGTATTTTCCGCCCTGGTTCGATTCCTGAATTGTTGCATCCGCCAGATTGATTGGTTGCAACGCCGCTCGCACTTTGCCGACATCGATCGCTTGCGGCGAGCTTAGGGTAATCAAATCGCCGCCGCGGAAATCGACGCCGAAGTTCTTTTCACCGCGAAGATAAAACGACGTCGCACCGGCAACGATGAGCGCGAGCGAGCACATGCAGGCGAGAAACCCTTTGCCCAGGAAGTTAATATTTTGCGACGAAATGAGGTGCATCATCGAAATCTTTTTCACGCGACCGGTATCAACGAAGAATTCGAAGATGTTGCGCCCAACGATGAGTGCGGTGAAAAGCGACGCCAGAATTCCGAGCGTAAGCGAGATAGCAAACCCCTTGACCGGGCCGCTTGCTTTCCAGAACAAAATGACCGCGGTGATCAACGTAGTTACGTTGGCGTCAAAGATC
>QHQU01000309.1 GCA_003219925.1 Verrucomicrobiota bacterium | reverse complement strand
AGAGAAGTTCTCCTACGATATAGCGCAAGTGTAGAAACAAAACGCGATCGCTCACGATCACGGGCGGGCGGTGCGGAAATCTCGTGGCAGCCCGGCTTCGCGCGAAGCCGAAGAAAACGGCGTGATTCTCACGCCGTTTGCTTCATTAATCTGGGTAATCCGAGATAACTAATCGGCCATTACTTGCGAGCCGTGAAGCTCGTCGATAAAGTCGCGACCATGGCTAAATACAAAATCGCGTGGATGCCCGGTGACGGAGTTGGCCATGATGTCATGGAAGCGGCTCGTCTGGTGTTGGATCGTCTGAAACTGGACGCTGAGTATGTGCCGTGCGAGATCGGCTGGGAATTTTGGTGCAAGGAAGGTAACGCCCTGCCGGATCGCACAGTTAAGGCATTGAAGGAAACCACCTGCGGTCTGTTCGGCGCCATCACCAGCAAGCCACAATCGGAGGCCAAGGAAGAATTGGCGCCGGAACTGAAAGACAAAGGGCTGGTTTACTTTTCTCCCATCGTCGGGCTGCGCCAAATGTTCAACCTGCACACCAACATGCGGCCGTGCAAAAGTTATCCCGGTAACCCGCTCAATTATCGCGGGAATAAGATCACCAATCCCAGTGGCGAAGACGTCCCGATCGATCAGGTGGTGTTTCGCGAAAATACCGAAGGCATGTACGGCGGGGTTGAGTTCTTTCCGCTTCCCGAGCCAGTTTACACCGCACTGTGCGCGAACCCGAAGATGAAGAAGTGGAAAGACAAGGCTGGATTGGAAAACATCGCGCTCTCCACCCGGATCATGAGCAGGCAAGGTTGTACTAACATTTGCAAGCAAGCTTTCGAATTCGCCAAGAAAACCGGCCGGAAACGCGTCACGCTGATCGAGAAACCGAATGTGCTGCGCGAAACGGGCGGCTTGATGATGCGTTGCTTCAAAGACGTGGCCAAAAATTATCCGGACATTCGCGCCGATGACGCGAACATCGACGCGATCTGCATGTGGATGTTCAAAAATCCGCAGGATTACTCTGTGCTGGTGGCGGAAAATATGTTCGGCGACATTGTCAGCGATTTATGCGCGGGCCTGGTCGGCGGACTTGGGTTCGCACCCAGTGCCAATCTCGGTGATAACTATGCCGTCTTCGAACCAACGCACGGATCGGCCCCGAAATATGCGGGGCAGTACAAAGTCAATCCCATTGCGATGCTTTTGACTGCCAAGTTGATGCTCGATTGGCTCAAGGAAACCGAAATGGCTACCCGTCTGGAATCGGCCATCGCGCGTGTCATTGCCGAAGGCAAGGTGCGCACTTACGACATGGGTGGCAAAGCTTCTACTCTCGACGTGGCCAAAGCCATTGCCGAGTACGCCAGCTCCTAGCCCCGTTCGAAAGGAGGATAAGTGTCTTATCCTCCAGTATTTGTTCGGCGAAATCAGCTAAGGCGGACCTGATAAATCGGGTGGCTCGTTGACACCAGAGAGCCAGATTCGTACGCTTGAAGGGCACTACTGGGATTAATTCACCTTGCAAGCTAACGACGATTATGTGCTGAAAGTGCTCGAAGAGATCGGGCTGGTTTCGCGCAAGCAAATCGCTCAGGCGCGCGCGAAACTTAATGGTGCTCCCAGTGTCGTCGATGTCCTGGTTCGTGATGGAGTTGTTTCGGCCGATGACATTTCGCGCTCCCTCGCGGCCCAGGCCCAGATGCACTGGATCGATCTTTCTGCGGTTGTCATTCCGCCCGAAATCATTTCGCAAATTAGCGCGACGGACGCGCGCCGCTTCAAAGTCATTCCCGTGACCTTTGGCGAACGTGGCCTGGTCCTCGCCATCAGCGATCCCCTTGATGTCGATACCATCGATAGCCTCAATTTTCTTCTCCAACGCGACCTCGAGCTAGTTTGCACTTCGCCGGAAAAGATCCGCCAGGCGCTAATTAAATATTACGGTACGGCCGAGGAAGCGGCTGACGTCCTCCAGCATAAGATTGGTGATGAAGTCGATCTTGGTCTCGAGATTGGCGATGGCACCGAAGCGTTCGCTGTCGATGAAGCGGACGCGCCCATCATCCGGCTGGTCTCAATGTTGATCATCGAAGCGCATAAGCTCGGCGCGAGCGATATTCATCTCGAGCCACTCGACAAAAAATTTCGCGTCCGTTTTCGCATCGACGGCGTTCTCCAGGAAATGCAGGCGCCGCCGAAGCGTTTGCAATCCGCCATCATTTCCCGGCTGAAAATCATGACCGGCTCGATGAGCATCGCGGAGAAGCGGTTGCCGCAGGACGGACGCATTCAAGTGAAGATCAAAAAGAAACCGATTGATCTGCGCGTCTCCACCATCCCAACGAACCACGGTGAAAGCGTTGTCATGCGCGTGCTGGATAAATCGAGTTTGCTCCTCGGCCTGCCCGAACTCGGCTTCCTCAGCGATGACCAGGATAAATTCGAACGGTTGCTGCGTTCGCCTGATGGAATTTTGCTCGTAACCGGCCCGACTGGTTCGGGCAAAACGAGCACCCTTTACGCCTGCCTGAACTACATCAATAAGCCGGACCGCAAGATCATCACGGTGGAAGAACCGGTCGAATATCAGATGACCGGAATTAATCAAGTGCAGGTCAACAACGATGCCGGAATGACATTTCCAATCGCATTGCGCTCCATTTTGCGTCAGGCCCCGAACATCATCATGATCGGCGAGATTCGCGATTTGGAGACGGCATCGATCGCGACCAACGCCAGCCTGACCGGCCATCTGGTTTTCAGCACGCTGCACACCAACGACGCGCCTTCAGCGGTTGCGCGTCTCGTCGATATCGGCGTGCAACCATTTCTGGTCGCGTCTTCGGTGCGCGCAATCATGGCGCAACGTCTGGTGCGCCGATTGTGCACTCATTGCAAACATCCAGCCGACCTGAGTGAAACCGAAATGCGCGCGCTGCGGATCGAGCCCTCCCAAATGAAAGACTCGCAAGTGATGAAGGCGCCCGGCTGCGATCATTGCCGGCATA
>QHQU01000308.1 GCA_003219925.1 Verrucomicrobiota bacterium | reverse complement strand
TTCCTGCCGCTTACCCAAGGGCGCGTTCTACGTTTTCCCCAACATCAAGGCGACCGGTTGGCCATCGAAGAAACTAGCCGATGCGTTGCTCGACGATGCCGGCGTGGCCGCCTTGTCGGGGACCGCATTCGGCGATTTCGGTGAAGGCTATTTGCGCTTCAGCGTGGCCAACTCGATAGAGAACATCGAGAAAGCACTCGATCGCGTCGGCGCCTGGGCGCAGAAAAATCTCTGAACAAAGTCGAAAGTAAAAGGTAGAAGTAGTAGGCAGGAACGCCGGTGGCGCTTCGCATAACCCGCTGACATGAACCTACAAGTAATTGTTGCACTCGCCCAAATCGTCAGCGCTTTGGCAGTGCTATTGACGCTGGTAGTGCTGATCATAAGCATCCGGCAGAACACCCGATCCCAGAAAGCTTTGGTCGTAGATTCGCTCGCGGCAGCAATTACCTCAATCAATGTTCCGGCAATGGAGTCTCCCGTTCTTGGCTCCGCGCTGTCTAAAGCGACTGCGGATTGGAGTTCAGCCAGTCGCGAGGAACGAATCATCGCGCACTTTTTTCTATTCTCCTTCTTCAAGTTATTGGAGAATGCCTGGTACCAGCAGAAAACAGGCGTCCTTGATCAGGCACAGTGGGTTGGATGGGAGAAATTGCTTCGAAAATACTACCATGGCAATGGCGTGCGTCGTGTATGGTGGCCAGCTCGTCAGCACGGGTATTCGCCAGAGTTTCAAAAATTCCTTTCGGAAACAAAGCCGCCGGACGAACTCGGCAGCCTAAACGAATTGTTCGATCACGTTCCAAATGATATCTAACGACAATAAACGCTTTCGCGTTTTTGCCACCTCGCGCATCGGTGATCCGGCCGAGAATCGTTTGCGCGAGCGTGGTTACGAGCTCGAGGTTTTTCAAGGACCTGAGGCGCCCCCGAAAAAATTGATCATCGAGAAAGTGAAGAGCGGGATCGACGGCTTGATCACCACGCTGCGCGATCCGATCGATGCAGAGATTTTCGAAGCGGGAAAGGGGACCCTTAGAGTCGTGGCTCAAATCGCGGTTGGGTTTGACAACATCAACCGCGCCGATGCGAACAAGTACAAGATTCCGTTCACCAACACCGCCGATGTGCTGACCGAAGCGACGGCCGAGTTCGCCTTCTTCATGATGGGAATGTTGGCGCGTAAGATGTGGCAGAGCGAGCGCCTGGTGCGGGAACAGAAGTGGCCTTCGTGGCATCCATTCCTGCCGTTCCTTGGCGATGAAGTCACGAGTAAGACCGTTGCGATCATTGGCACCGGACGCATCGGATTAGCGATGATCAAGAAGTGCTCAGGTTTCGACATGAACATCCTTTGCTACGACCCGGCATATCATAACGACAAATATATCGCTTCCATCCAAGAATTGATGGATCTGCGCCATGCCAGGGATATCCAGAAGGAGAAGACCTATATTAAGTACGTGGAGTTTGAAAAGGCGCTTAGCGGCGCTGATTATGTGAGCATCCACGTGCCGTTGTTGCGCGAAGGCGAAACCGACAAGCCGACCTATCACCTTATCAACGAGAAGACACTCAAGCTGATGAAGCCGAGTGCGTATCTGGTGAATAGCTCACGCGGTCCGGTTGTGGATGAGAAAGCGCTGGCCAAAGCGCTGAAAGAAAAAGTCATCGCTGGGGCGGCGCTCGACGTCTTCGAGAAGGAGCCTCTGCCGCCGATTTCGCCGCTGCTCGATCCCGAAATCGCCGACCGTTGCCGCGTGTTTCATCACTTCGCCAGCGGCGCGCAGATCACGCGGCTGTCGGTTGATCCCGAAAAAGGGATGGCTGGGCGCACGGTGCAGGCCGTGATCGACGTGCTGGAACAGAACTACGGCGGCGACCCGACCAAGATGCCGTACGTGGTGAATAAGGAAGCGTGGGCTCCGCCGCCGTGAATCGTTGAAACGTAAATCGTTAAATCGGATCCACATTCATTCGTCATTCGTCATTCGTGCTTCGTCATTTTTTCCACGTTTACCGGATTGAAAACCCGTCGGGATTCTCTCATTCTGGGTGGCAGGGCGTAACATGAGCATTTATCGGCATATTCCCGCTCCGCCGCTCAACCAATATGTGGATTTTTTTTGGTACTATGTCGATTTGTCGCCCGATCATGACCGCGAACATGTCTTACCTGATGGAACGTTTGAACTTATCGTTAATCTTCAGGAAACTCCGCGAAAACTCTTCCACGGTGCCAATTCGGCTACCTACGACGCGTTTGAGCGAGGTTGGATTTCCGGCGCGCACTCCAAGTTCCTGGTTATCGACGCCCTACCGCGGTCATCAATGATCGGTGTCCATTTTAAGCCAG
>QHQU01000307.1 GCA_003219925.1 Verrucomicrobiota bacterium | reverse complement strand
ACGCGGTTTGGGGTGGTACCGTGTGGGATTGGCGTGATCAATTGCTCGCTGCTCCCACACCAGAATCAAAATTCTGTATTCTCGAACGAGTGCTGAGTCAAAGGCTTGCTCACAACAAATTGAGGCAACGCCACAGCGATGCCGTCGCTTGGGCGCTGGAACGGTATATGGCCGAGCCAGATGTTCAGACGATTACTTCTGTCTCAAGGGTTGGGTTTAGCCACAAACATTTTATTGATCTGTTCCGGCGACAAACTGGCTTGTCGCCAAAGCTGTTTTGCCGGATTCGCCGG
>QHQU01000306.1 GCA_003219925.1 Verrucomicrobiota bacterium | reverse complement strand
AACGAAAACTCATATGAAATCTAAACTGCTTTTATCTCTATTTTACGTTGGCGGTTCACTCGCGGCTGTCGCGGCCGAAGAACTCCCGCTTAATGCTCATTTGGAACCTTTGCGTCCGTTGCTGGAAAAAACTTGGAAAGGAACGTTCAAAGATTCAAAACCGGATAAGCCTACCGTCGATGTGCAAAGGTGGGAACGCGCGCTTAACGGCCAAGCAATTCGAATTCTTCATTCGATCAATGACGGCGCTTATGGCGGCGAAACCCTGCTGATTTGGGATGAGCCGCGTAA
>QHQU01000007.1 GCA_003219925.1 Verrucomicrobiota bacterium | reverse complement strand
ATCGATGGTTACAGTCGTGGAAAGGTTGCCTTCTTGTCCGAAGCCACTGATGGTTTTGGTCCAGGCAGGCCCAGGAGTCGGGGCCGGGGAGGGCGCGACGGCCCAGCCGTCTGTGGTAAAGGGCAAGCTAATTGGATTAAGCGCTTTTCGCACTTCGTCAAAGCCCGCGTCGCCGCCCGCTTCCGCCGCGTAGAGAGCCTCCTTCCATCCTTTGACCTGCTTCGCCGTGACATTGTAATGCGTGATACAATTAACCAAAACGTTGGCCCCGATTAAAGAGACAATCACGATTGTGCAAAGCGCACAAACGAGAATGTGGCCGTCATCTCTATGGTGAATTTGTATCTTCATTTCGTTAGCTGCGGTAAATTAACCGTCCCCTCTTCGCCTGTTGCGAAGATAGGTGAGCGAAAAGATGGTTGTGCCGGCGCGCTCGTCAGCGAAAAAAGCCTGATTGCCCCTGGCGAACTGGGGCAGAAAGCTTACGGTTGATTGCGTAAACTCGGTGTTTAGAAGCTCGACGTTGCTAGTGAGGGGGATCAAATTGTCGGCGCTAGCTGCGATGTTGGTGAGACCCCCGTTTTCTCTTCGCTGGATTGCCTGATTAACGACGGAGTAAACCACGTTAGTGAGTGCGCCAATCGTAACGGTAGCGCTGTTATTAGTAGTACCAGCCGCGTTCGACATGGTGGCCTGACTGCAACTCCCCGAAATGCAATTGGAAACGCTTCGGATGGTGGTACCCGCCGGGATACCGGTGCCAACGACAGATTGTCCGACGTTCGAGTTCGTAAAATGAGAAGAAACCAGCACAAGCCCAGGACAGGTAAGATTAGTAGAGCCTTGCGTTATTGTGACGCTATTCACGGTACTAGCCTGATAATTGGCGACGACTTTGTTCCCAACCAGCGAAAGAGTGGGCGTGGCGCGTGTCGGCTGGTTGCTCCCATTGTCAACCAGGTAGTTCGGAATGATACAAGTCACGTTTTGCAGATCTGTGCTGGTGGTGACGATGTATGAACGCTTCACATCCCGGCTGAGGTAGTCCATGATCCGCACCTGTTGCACGTGCGAGGCAAAGTAATTATCCACCGCGGTGAAGCTCCGGTGCAGGCAGACCGCAGCAGCCACGAGCGCCGCCATCATGAGCGCGCCGACGGCGACGGCAAACATCAGTTCTATTAAGGTGAAGCCTTGGTCATGTAGCCGAGCAGGCTTCATTTCTTGGTTCCGGCTGCAACCAGCGTCTCGGTTTCTTCGCTGCGTGGACGACCACCAAGGGTCGCCGTCCAGGTGTATTTCACCTTCACTTTGACCATAGTAATTCCGCTGAAGTCCGGTGATGTCGCGGGCGAGGCGCTCGGATAAACAGCGGCGCCTGGCGGACGCGTGTAGGTGATATTGGGAGTGCCCCCTGGGAGGGGGGTGCCACTCGGGTAAGCGCTGACCGTCACCTCTTCTGTGACCCGAGCAACGAGATCCGACGAGTTAGAAGGATAAACCAACGAAACCGGCCTCGGTCCCGAGGGCGCAGGCGTCGGCTGCGAATTCATCATATAGCTTGGTGAAATGAGATCGCTAAACGCGAGGTTTCTTAAGCCTTCGATGCGGTCCTGAACACCCTGGACGGCTGCCACACATTCCTTGCTCGCGTCGATATAACGCAGGCAAACCGCGTTAACTTCGAAAATCGTCACGAAAAAAGCGCCGACAAGAGTGGCTGCGACGAGGGTTTCAGCGAGCGTATTGCCAGCCTGAAACTGCGTGGGGCGCGCAAGTATCATCTTTCAAAATTTGCAGCAGTCTGTGTGCCCGTTTTCGAATTGTCCCGCAGTCTGAGGAAGGTAGAGTAATATTTGCGCTTTCCTCGAGAGTCTCCAGGGGAAAACTAGGAATAAACCCATCGGGCAACGCGACGGGCTCTTTTCTCAAGCCAGTCCGGCTGCAAAGTTGCGACTCAGCGGCCAAACAGCGAAATTTTCGCGTTCTGCGCAGCCCGGATTACATCCTGTTTTTCCAGCAATAGAGTGCGGCTTGCTTCTAAAGCAATCACTCGAATCTTTGCCTCCGCCGCGACCGAGATTGTTTCTCGACCAATGACAGGAACGTCGAAGCGCATGTCTTGATTAGGTTTGGCGACCTTGATCATGACGGCGCCCCCACGTCCAAGCGCGCCGCCACGGCGCATTGTCTCATTGGTTCCATCAAATCCTTCAATCGCAAGGACGGCTCCGTTTTTTACAATTATCGTTTGTCCAATATCGAGGGCCGCAATTTTCTGTGCGATATCCCAGCCAAGATCGATGTCCGACTTTTCTCGGCGCGATAGTTTTGGTCCCACGATCAAATCCTTGCCGGCCAGAAAATCTTCCAGAAAAGTAGTCGCTGGTAAGAGCGCCACACCTATTTTCTCGAGCTCGCCGGCGATGGCCCGAAAGATCGATTCGGCATTGCGTTGTTTCAGCTTCGCCAGCAGCAGCAGGGCGCGCCAGTCGGGATGAAGGTCGAATAGATTTCGCGGCGCGATTTGGCCTGCCATCATCGCGCTGGTAATCTGGGCATCGCGCAGAGTGCAAAGCATCCGATTCAATTGACCGACGCGCAGCCAGCAAATTTCATCGACGAGCTGACCAAGTTCCGCTTCGGTCTCCCCTTCGAAAGCAAGAGCGAGAATCTTCCGAACGCCTGCTGCTCGTGCCGCGCGCGCGAGGACCCGCGGGTAAACGCCGTTGCCGGCGATAATGGCGAGTTGATCGGGCGCGTGCAATTTCGCGCGGAAGAGCAGCTAGGAATGCCGCCGGCGTTTTACGTGCAATTGCGCGAGCGCTTTCTGCAGCGATGCTTGAATTGCAGCGACTTCTTCCGCAGTGTGATCCTCCTTCATCGCGGCCTGCGCGCGAGCAACTGCCTTCTCAGCCGCAGCCTCATCGATTACCTGGGCCTCCAAAGCCATATCGGTTAGAATCGAGACTCGTTCCGGTGTAATTTCAATGAAACCTTCACCGACAGCCAGCGAAGTAGCGCGTTTGTCCTTTACCACGCGGACCTCACCCGGTTTTAAAATTGTTAGCACCGGCACGTGCTTCGGATAAACCCCAAGCTCACCTTCCGATCCGGGAAGTGTTACCATCTCCACGTCCTCGGCGTAGGCGATTCTCTCGGGCGTAACGATTTCCAGTCGCAAAGTAGCCATTAACTTTCCTCCTTGATCTGATCAATGCCGCCCTTCATGTAGAAATTTGTTTCCGGCACATCGTCGTGTTTGCCTTCGAGAATTTCCTTAAACCCGCGCACAGTCTCCGCAATTGGCACATATTGGCCTTTGGTACCGGTAAAAACTTCCGCGACGTGGAACGGCTGGCTAAGAAAGCGTTGGATCTTACGCGCACGGTAAACAGTGAGCTTGTCTTCCGGCGACAACTCATCCATGCCCAAAATAGCGATAATGTCCTGCAAATCTTTGTAGCGTTGTAGCACTTTCTGAACACCACGCGCGACCGCGTAATGGTCTTCACCGACTACTTCTGGCGCCAAGGCTTTCGACGTAGAAGCAAGCGGATCAACCGCCGGATAAATTCCCAGCTCCGCGATCGCCCGCTCCAGCACAATGGTAGAATCAAGATGCGCAAACGTGTTCGCCGGCGCCGGATCGGTAAGATCGTCGGCCGGAACGTAAACTGCCTGGACTGAGGTAATCGATCCGTTCTTGGTTGAGGTAATGCGCTCCTGCAAGTCTCCCATTTCGGCCGCCAGCGTTGGCTGATAACCGACTGCGCTCGGCGTGCGTCCCAGTAAGGCAGACACTTCCGAGCCTGCTTGAGAGAAGCGAAAGATGTTATCGATAAACAAAAGCACGTCCTGATTTTTTTCGTCGCGGAAATACTCCGTCATGGCGAGAGCAGAGAGGGCAACTCGCAGACGTGCGCCCGGTGGCTCGTTCATCTGTCCGTAGACCAGCGCCACTTTGGATTTGCTAAGATCCTTTTGATCGATCACGCCCGCTTCGCTCATTTCGACATAGAGATCGTTGCCTTCGCGCGTCCGTTCGCCCACACCGCCGAAGACAGAAAGTCCGCCATGCCCTTTAGCAATGTTGTTGATCAACTCGAGGATGACGACCGTCTTGCCAACGCCGGCGCCACCGAATGCGCCTACCTTGCCGCCTTTGGTAAACGGGCAGATCAAATCGATCACTTTAATTCCGGTCTCAAGAACCTGCGCTTTGACGTCTTGATCTGTGAGCGACGGCGCGGGCCGATGAATAGGATACCGTTTTGCGAACTTAACCGGGCCCCTGTTATCGACCGGATCGCCGGTAACATTGAAAACGCGTCCGAGAGTTCCCTCACCTACTGGGACGGTGATGGGGCCACCAGTGTCATTCACTTTCATCCCCCGTTTCAAGCCTTCGGTCGACGACATGGCAATCGAGCGCACCCAGTTTTCGCCTAGATGCTGTTGGACTTCGAGCGTGAGCTTGGTCGGGTTACCATTGATCTCGTACTCAATTTCGAGCGCGTTATAGATTTTGGGTAGCTCCGTGACGTTACCAAATTCCACATCGACCACCGGACCGATGACCTGAACAATACTTCCTGTATTCATAAATCTCGTTAGTTACTGGCCGAGCGCCATCTGCGCGGTCGCGATTTCGAGCAGCTCTGTTGTAATACTCGCCTGTCGCATTTTGTTGTACTCAAGCGTGAGGTCCTTGATGAACTGATGCGCGTTGTCCGTCGCGTTCTTCATCGCCACCATTCGCGCGCTATGCTCGGACGCGCGCGCATCAAGAATCATCTGAAAAATTTGATACTGGAGATAATAGGGCAGCATCACTTCTAATACCCCTTCGGCGTTGGGTTCAAAGATATATCCAAGCAAAGGATCACTTGCCAACTTTGATTCGTCCTTGGGAAGATCACCGTGCTCAATCGGTAGAAGAGTCTGCACCGTCGACCGTTGATTAATCGTGTTGATAAAGTGCGTGTAAACCACAGAAACCTTGTCGACTTCTCGAGCGAGAAATTTTTCCGTCGCGAACTGGGCGATCGGCTTGGTTTCGACAAAGGTCGGCGCGTCCTTCAACTCGAAATCGGCGAGTAACTCGCGTTTTGTTCGAGCCAGGAATTGGCGCGCCTTTCGACCAACTACAGTGTAGCCGGTCTTGCTCGCTTCAAATCGCGCCGCCTCGCGTAGCAGGTTCGTGTTGAGCGCGCCAGCCAAGCCTTTGTCGGTACTGATAACGATGACCATCTCCTTTTTTACTTCGCGCACCTGGAGCAAGGGATGAAGTCTGGGATCGGTCCGCTGTTGCAACGAAACCAGGACCTTGTTCATCAACGCCGCGTAGGGACGGCCAGCCAGGGCATGCTGCTGAGCTTTGCGCATTTTTGACGCGGCCACCATTTGCATCGCCTTGGTGATCTGCGCGGTATTGCGAATCGATTTGATTCGGCGTCGAATGTCCTGGGTGTTGGCCATCTACGGATTGCGGAATGGCTGGCGACAGCGCACGCGCACAGCGATAATTTTTTTCGAAGGTGTAGGCATGTCGTCTGATCCCGGTTAACCGACTGGTTTGGTCGCACTGAACTCTTCCAGTGTTGCCTTGAGGTTGGCTTCGAGCTCGGCATCGAGCTGCTTTTTCTGGCGGATTGACGCCAGGAGGGATTCCTTGCGCGTCTGCAGAAAATCCTGCAGTTTGTTTTGGAATTCTTTCACGCGCTCTACCGGCACTGGATCGATGAATCCGTTCTGCATCGCCCACATCACCGCCACCTGCAGCTCCACCGGGATTGGATTATATTGGATCTGTTTAAACAGTTCGACGATACGCTGCCCGCGATCGAGCCGCGCTTTGGTCGCCGCATCCAGATCCGAGCCGAACTGGGCGAATGCCGCGAGCTCACGGAACTGAGCGAGGTCGAGCTTCACTTTGCCAGCGACCTGCTTGATCGCTTTGATCTGCGCGGCCGAACCGACCCGGCTGACCGATAAGCCGACAGAAATCGCCGGCCGCACCCCTTGATAAAAGAGATCAGTCTCGAGATAAATCTGACCGTCGGTGATCGAGATCACATTCGTCGGGATATAAGCGGAGACGTCCCCGGCCTGCGTTTCAATGATCGGCAGCGCAGTGACCGAGCCACCGCCGTATTCATCGCTGACGCGGGCGGCGCGTTCGAGTAAACGCGAGTGCAAATAGAAGACATCGCCCGGATAAGCTTCGCGCCCGGATGGTCGCTTCAAAACTAACGAGACCTGGCGATAGGCTACCGCATGTTTGGAGAGATCGTCATAGATGATAAGTGCATCCATTCCGTTATCCATGAACCACTCGCCCATAGCTGCGCCCGCGAATGGGGCGAGATATTGATTGGTCGCGCTGTCCGAAGCCGGAGCAGAAATAATAGTGCTGTAGCGCATCGCGTCCTCTTTTTCCAGAACAGCCAGGACCCGTGCGACATTGGAATTTTTCTGTCCGATCGCGACGTAAATGCAATAGAGCGGCCGGTAATCTTTGCTCTTTGAATCCTCCCCCGCCTTGTTCAAACGCGCCTGACTGATGATTGTGTCGATCCCGATGGTGGTTTTACCGGTGGCGCGATCGCCGATGATTAACTCGCGTTGGCCCCGTCCAATCGGAATCATCGCGTCAATCGCCATGATACCGGTCTGCACCGGTTGACTGACGCTGCGGCGCTTGATCACTCCGGGGGCAATTTTTTCCAAAGGATAGAATGTTTCCGATTTAACTTCCCCTTTGCCGTCGAGCGGCTCCCCGAGGGTATTGACTACGCGTCCGAGCAGCCCCTTCCCGACCGGCACCGAGAGCAACCGACCGGTCGTTTTTGCCTCGTCGCCTTCCGATATCTTAGTGGCATCACCGAGCAGAATCGCACCCACCTCGGTTTCCTCGAGATTAAGAGCGAGTCCGAAGACGCCGCCGGGAAATTCGATCATTTCATTTAACATCACGTCGCTCAATCCTTCGATACGCGCCACGCCGTCGCCGGTTTCGCGGACAGTACCGATGTTACTCTTGGTGGTCGAGGTTTTCAGTCCCGCGATTTTGGTTTCGATTTCTTCAAGAATGCTACTCATATCTCGTTAGGTAATTTCAAAGTTGTTGCTGAAGTCTTTCCAGGCGATTACGGATACTGCTATCCCAAACGTCGCTCCCCACGCGAATTCGCATGCCGCCAAGCAACGCCTGGTTAATGGCAAACTCCGTGGTTAAATCGGTGCCGTAGCGCCTCGCCAGATTAAGGGAAATTTGCGAGGTGATCTGCGGTTCCAATGCCGTCGCGGTCTCGATTCGGGCATGACGCTTCTCTGCCTCGAGGCGAAGCAACCGCTTATAATATTCAAGGATCTTGAGATAGTTTCGCGGCTTTTTCGCCAAAATGGAATCGACCACCGATGCGACCCGCCCGCGATCCAGCTGGCCATCGGTGAAACTCGCCCGCAACATTTCTCGCGCGATTTGCCTGACTTCCTTTTTGACCTGCATTGTGTTTGTTCTTGGTCTAGGCGGAGAGAGTGCGCGCCGCTTCCTCTTGCAGACGTCGCTGATCATCCGGTGTCAAAATTTTGCCACTCACCTTCGCCGTTGTCTCCACCACCAATCTGCCTAATTCGCGTTTCAGTTGCGTCATTGTGCGCTCATGCTCAATCGCACTGGCTTCGCGCGCCTTGGCCAGGATCTGCTCCGCCGCCGCGATAGCTTCCTGTTGTTTGCGGTCGGACAGATGCGCGGCGCTGGTGCGCGCTTCCTCGATCATCTTTTGCGCTTCGGCATTGGCTTTCGCCAGAATCTCGGCATGACGCTGCTCCGCCTCGGCTAGTTGTTGCTTGATCTTCTCCGCATTCAAATGCGCTTGCGCAATTTGCTCTCGACGTTGCTGGAGCACATTGAGAATCGGTTTGTAGGCGAAGCGTTTCAATAGCAAGGCGACGATAATGAAGCTAATTACCTGCGAAAAGAACAACCTCGGATCCCATCCGAAGGTGTCGGCGGTATCGCGCACCGTATCCATAACGCTACCGGTGGTTGCGAGAAATAGTAGGGCCATAATTTAGTCTTCAACCGGATTAGCTAAACGCCGCCGGCTGCTTTTTTTATTTAGCGGACCAGGTAGAGGGCGTAGAAGACGATCGCTTCCGTCAAGGCGATCGCCAAAATGGCGTGGACCAGGACAGGCGTGAAAGCACCTGGGTTACGACCAACCGCGGTCGTCATGCCTAATCCGGTGAGACCAATGCCTATTCCAACACCCATGGCGGCGAGGCCGACGTGAATGCTTCCGTTAATTTCTGCCAGTAGTGGTAGTATCATAGTTTTTCTTGTTAGGTTTTGGCGATTTACTTTCTGATCGCCGAAATTTCAATGCACTTCCTCCCCCGGACTGTGTTGCGCAATCAAGAGTGTGAAAATAGCGGTCAACAACATAAAGACCAGGGCCTGGACGAACCCCACCAGGATCTCCAAAAAGTAGAACGGAATTGGAATTAACCAGGCCAACGCTGGCACCATGTGCGACATGGCGTCGAGAATGCTTTCGCCGGCAAAAATATTCCCGAACAGACGGAAGCTGAGCGAAATCGGCCGAAACAAAATCGAGATGATTTCCAGCCAACCGACCAGGAAGAAGACGACGACCATCAGTATTTTAAGGACGCCGGAAGTCTCGCCTTTCGGTCCGAACAGGTGCATCAGGAATCCTCCGATACCATTCGCCTGAAGTGCCCAGATAAGCCAGAGAGCAAAGAAAATAATGGCCATGGCCGAAGTCATGTTGAGATCGGCGTTGGCTCCGCGGAACAAGGGGCGATCAATGCGAAAGGCGCCGCTCGCCGGATCGACATGTCCCCAACCCACGGTCCCGACCCCTGGAATCAGTCCCGCCCAGTTGGTAAACAGGATAAAAATGAAAATGGTGGCGAAAAACCAGAAGGTTTTCTTTACCAGCTCATGTCCGATGATTGACTCAAGAAAATTGTAGAGACTTTCCACCAGCCATTCCCAAAAGTTTTGCACTCCGCTGGGGACGGTTTTGATATTTCGGGTGGCGATCTGCGCGAAGAGGATCACCGCCAGCGCGACAATCCACGAGACAAGCATCGAATTCGTAACCGAAAATTTCCCGATCTGAAAAAGAGGCGCCGCCTTGAGGGAGAGCGTTTCGTGTTCGGCTGGTTCGGCCGCTAGCGCCGCTACCGGCGCGAGCAGAGCTCCAAGCGCGCAAAGAGCAACTAGCCTGGTTCGAAAAAAATAGCGATGCGAAAACATTGAGTGCGATTTGAGCAAACGAAAACCCGATTTGCCTGGAGGAGGACCAGCCTTGACGATCCCGCACTCAACCCTGGGGCGCTTGCGGCGCTTATCAAAGCTTCTTTTCTGCGGATGACAAGTTATTTCGCCACTGCGCTTTCGATCAGCGGTGCAGGCAACGCCACTTCGCCACGCTTCGATTCCTGCGCCACCCCCGAATCACAGACTTCTTCGTAAATGCGTTCGAGTTCCCGGTTCGTTATTTCCTGATCGAAATTTTCTGCCACGGCCAGGCGCGCCGCCGCACTAAAACGCGCATATAATTCCGGTGAGTTTGCTAGCGCTACCATGGAACGGCCGAGGCTTTTGATATCGCGCTCGTCGCTCAGAAATCCATTGAGATTTTCCGTGACTGCTTCGGGGATGCCACCATGCCGCGTCGCAATTATCGGCAGGCCAGTCGCCATCGCCTCGAGAATGGAATTCGGCACTCCTTCCTGATTTTCGTCAGGTGGCGTTTCGCTCGGATGAATGAAAATATGCGCGCGTCCGTAAAGATGGCGTAGATCCGATTGGCTGAGAAAACCGCAGAAATGCACTTTCCTAGCGACGCCGAGCTTTTGCGCGAGCCCTTGCAATTCCGGTTGCAGCGGCCCCTTGCCCGCGATGATGAATTCGGCTTTGGGAAATTCCCGCGCAAAGATCGCAAAGGCACGAATGGCCGATCCGACGCCTTTCTTCTCGATCAACCGGCAGGCTTGCATGATTTGCCAGTGGCCGTCGGTAGGAAATTCCCGCGGCACCGGGGAGAATTGGTGGAGCGGAATTCCGGTGCGATTAATTCGAATCTTTTCCGGCGGGCAACCAAATTTGATCAAGCGATCAGCCAGCGATTGCGATCGAGCCAGAACGACCGCGACGGAATCGAAGAGAACGCGCAATTTTTTTAGATAATTTTCAACATCCTGCTTGATCGCAACATCGGCGCCGTGAAACGAAACCAGGCACGGTTTGTTCCATTCCCTAATGAAGGGCAATAGATGCACTCCGGTGTGTCCGAAATAAATGTGCATCATGTCGGCCCCGCGCAGAGCAAGAATCGAAACCAGCATCTGATACTCACCCCGATAAATCAGTGGCGGCCGGCGCTCGACGAATTTCATCCAGCCGTGGCGGAGTAAATTCCGATGCGGCCGCGGAATTAGTTCGATGTCATCAAAGGGGAAACGCCTGGGGTGTTCGATCCTCTTCGTCATGACGAAGGTATGCGTTCGCCGCAAAGAAGTAACCTGCCGGTAAATGTGCAGCATTTCCGGCTTCAAAAAGGTAGTGCAATAACTAGCAACAGTAAGTCGAGCCATGCGAAACCGCTGACTGTGTTCGAAGTCCTGCATCTTGTCTAATGGTTAATCTGTCCGGCCCCCGGCCGGAGACTGACCGGTTACAAGCTCTGAGTGCTGATCCATCCATTCCTTGAGTAATCGTTTAAGCTCGTTAATTCCGCGTCCCTCCTTTGCTGAGATTACGACAATGGTGCGCTGGGGAAAGCGTTTTTTGAAATCGCGCAAATTTTCCTCCGCCTCTGGAAGATCCATCTTGTTAGCGATAATAAACCATGACCGCTCCGACAAACGCGGAGCATAGAGATGGATTTCGCGGCGGAGCGATTCGAGATCAGCGATTGGACTTCGCCCTTCGCTCCCCGCCATATCGAGAACAAAAAGCAATAAACCGCACCTCGTAACATGCCGGAGAAAATCATGACCGAGTCCAAGATTGCGATGCGCCCCTTCGATTAAACCAGGAATATCTGCAACGGTTGCACGCTGATAATCGCCAAGCTCCACTATCCCAATAACCGGATGCAAGGTGGTAAATGGATAAGGCGCGATCTTGGACCGGGCAGCGGAGATCCGCTGGATCAATGTTGATTTCCCGGCGTTGGGATAACCGACCAGCGCTGCGTCTGCGATAGAACGCAACTCGAAAAGAAAGTGACCGCCTTCGCCCTCGCCGCCTTCCGTGTATTCGCGCGGCGCGCGATTGCGCGAGCTTTTGAAATGCACGTTACCTTTGCCGCCCGCGCCACCTTTGCAGAGGAGAAACTCCTGGCCATCGCGGGTGAGATCGGCGAGGAGCTCGATCCTGGAGTGTTCTTCTGTGGAACCACGTGGTTGTTCGCTAATTTCACTGCCATCGATCGAACCTTCGAGGCCAGGAATTGCATCATCTGGTTGCTCGTCTTCAATCCGCCCTCCGCCATCCACATTCCGCAATTGATAAATCATCGTTCCAACCGGAACCTTTACGATTTTGTGCGGCGCATTTTTGCCGTGCATTTTTTTACCGCGCCCGTGTCCGCCGCTTTTCGCCTTGATAATAGGCTCATAGAAAAGATGAGCAAGATGGTCCATGTGTTGATCAGCCTGCAGGATAATATCGCCGCCGCGTCCGCCGTCACCCCCATCCGGTCCCCCCTTGGGAACGAATTTTTCGCGCCGAAAACTGACACACCCCCGTCCGCCCTTTCCGGCCTGCGCAAAAATTTTGATGCGATCGACAAACACGACGTGAGACACTGCCACCGTGAATCCCCCGTGTCATCCCTGCCCCGTCATCTCGAGCGCAAGCGAGGCACCTCGCAGCGGCGCGGAGACGGATCTCGATCTCGGGCACTACGAACGGTTGCTCTACCATCACGATTCAACCATGGGTTTCTGGGCTAGACGCTTTTACGGCGGCAACAAGCCACTCTCGGTCCGTCGAATTTGGTTGCTATTTACATCCTGTTTATCGTTAGCTCCCTTGGTCACTGAACAGTTATGAAAGGTCGCCAGCAGGGTCGCCCCACCAAATGGGTTTCGGCAACGATGAAGGAACACGTGGCGGTAGGGAAACCCGGCGTGAAGTTTGAAGTGTGGGAGAAGTGGAAAAAGAATCGGCGAAAGCTTGGCACTCTCACAATTAGCGTCGGCGGTTTGCGATGGCGTCCGCACAAAGGAAAGCTCTCGCAACAACGAAGCTGGGATGCCTTCGCCGAATGGTTCGCACCAGAGTGAGCGACTGGTGCAGGGCGGCCAGAGTTGCATCGGCATCCTACCAAGGGAAGGACACGCCCGGGGGGCGTCAAAAAATTGGGACGGCTCGGAGATCCGTCCCTACCCTTGTTGCAACGGTAACTTCACCATCTGGTGAATTTGACCGCGCACTTCGCTGCTCTGAAAACGGCGATCGTTCTTCGTTAATAGCATCGGCATGCCATATCGCGGGTTCATGGTGATGCGAACAACGCGATCGATGCGCGCGCCCCGTGCCACGGTGAAGCGGAATTTTTGCAACATGATCGCGAGCGAAATTTTCAGCACCTGGATCGCAAACATCGCGCCTATGCACGCGCGCGGCCCCGCGCTAAAAGGCATGTACTCATACTGCGTTGGATCAATGTCTCGCCAGCGATCAGGACGGAAGATTTCCGGTTCCGGATAAATTTCCGGCAAATGATGGGTGAGAAAATGGCTGCAAATCACGCGGGTGCCGTGACTGAGCGTAAGCGATCCCATTGGGATAGCATCGTCATCCGCGGCGCGGATAGTAAACGGCACCGGTGGCAAAATACGCATGCTTTCCTTGATAACGCGGTCGAGAAATGAAAGCTGCGCCAGTTGATCGCGCGTCGGCGCATTACCACCGAGCACGCGATCAAGTTCATCCATCAATTCCGCCATGATCGCGGGATGTTGTGCCAGAAGGAAAACCGTCCATGTCAGCGTGCTGGCGGTGGTTTCGAAACTGGCTCCGAAAAGAATTGTCGCCTGACCGACCAACTCGGTGTCAGTCATGCCACGGTTTTCATCATCACGCGCCTGGATCAGGAGGGAAAGCACATCAGTGCGATCAGAGGAATCGCGCCGGCGTTTCTCCACCAATGCAAGAATCTCGCGTTCTACTCGCTCGGCATGCTTGAGCAACCGGTGATAGGGTGTGCCGAGAATATTGACCGGAAAGAACCAGACCGGTCCGGAAAAGTTTCGGCGCGCCCAAATTTCCAGCAAATGTGCGATCCGATAAGCATCGCTCGCTTCGTGGCCGAATAGCACGGCGCTCGCGATCCGTAGCGTGAGCGCGCGCATATCGGCGTAAACATCGCGCCGGCCCGTCCTCCACTGGCCAATGATTTCCTGTGCCAGTGCAACAATCAAATCGTGATAACCGGCGACGGCTTTCTTATGGAACGGCGGCAGGATGAGTTGGCGTTGTTGCTTATGCTGCGGACCGTTCATCCGCGTCAGACCAAAGCGAATACGGCGTTGCGCGGAGTTTTTCGGGCCGTGAATGAATTGACCAGTAGTGCGAAATTTCGCGGGATCGCCCAAAACTTGCCGATTAAATTCCGGTCCGATTGCAAGCACGTGCAACTTGGTGGGTTCGCCAAACGCAATCGGGCCAAGTGCCACCAGCTTTCCGCGCTGCCGATACAACGTGCGCATGCAACCAATCGGGTCGCGAAAGAACTGAATGTATTCGCGGGCTGCGACCGCGCCGGTCAGGATGTTCTTCTTCATCATCGGCGCCGTTGATTAACGAGGTGGACGCGGGGTTGGGCCGACTCCCTCGGGGCGGGCAAGATTAAACCGGTCGATCGGAATAGATCTGGATCGCTAAAGAGCAGACGGTTGAATTCCGGGCCGATTGCAAAAATCAACGAATCGCGCGGTTGTTTCAATGCCACCCGACTAAGTGCGGTGACTGGACCATGCTGGCGATAAAGGCGGCAAATGCATCCCACCGGATTAAAAAAGAAACGTAGGTACTCCTGCCCAGTTGCCAGCCCGGTAATTTGCGCTGCTTTCACCGCAATTTCGGAGAGCGCGCTGAAGGCAAATATCCCAATTTCATGCGGCGGGTTTCTTTGCGACAAGCGATTGGTATAACGACTTCGTTTCCCGCGCGATCGCGCGCCAACTGAACGTCTCTTCCGCCCTTAGCCTGCCGGCTTTGCCGAAACGCTCGCGTAACTTTTCGTCCCGCATCAGTTCGTTGATCTTCGCCGCCAAATCGCGCTCGAACTTTGCCGGGTGAATTGGTTCAAACGGGCTCTCTTTCATTTGCGCGAGTGGAACGAGAAAACCGGTCTCCCCATCTACTACGACTTCCTTAATTCCCCCAACCTTGTTCGCAACCACCGCGGTTTCGCACGCCATGGCTTCCAGATTAATGATGCCAAACGGTTCGTAAATCGATGGACAACAGAAAACTGCCGCATGCGAGTAGAATTGAATCACGCTCGGTTTATCCAGCATCTGGTCGATCCAGATTATGCCGTCGCGCGCGCGCCGCGCCTGCTCAACCGCGCGCTTCATTTCTCGAGCGATTTCCGCCGTGTCGGGGGCGCCCGCGCAAAGCACCACCTGGAAATTTTTGTCCATGAACTCGATCGCGCGGACAAGATGAATAATGCCCTTCTGGCGCGTGATCCGACCGACGAACAACAGATAAGGTCTTTCCGAATCGATCCCGAATTTGCGGAGCGCATCCTTCGATTTCACCGGGCGATATTCATCGAGATCGATCCCGTTATAGATCACATGTAAGCGTTCCTTCTTTACTTTGAAGAGGCGCGCAATGTCGGCCTTGGTCTCGTTTGAAACGGCGATGACCGCATCCGCCATTTCGAGCGCGGTCTTTTCTACCCAGAGCGAAAAATCGTACCCGCCGCCTAGCTGTTCCCGTTTCCAAGGGCGCAACGGCTCCAGTGAATGCACGGTAATGACGAGCGGAATGTCGTAATTCTTTCGCGCGAGAATCCCGCCCCAGTGGGCATACCAGGTGTGACAATGTACAATCCGGGCATCGATGCCGGCGGCGTTAAAATCGACGCCGCGTTGGACTGCGCCCAGAGTTGAGCGAAGCTCTTTCGGACAATTCCAGCGGGACATGTCCAATTGAAAACCGCGCACCGTCAGATTGCCGGACTTAACCTTTTGATCGCCGAAGCAGCGGACTTCTACCGGCATCAACCTGGCCAGTTCGCGCGACAGATATTCCACATGCACTCCGGCCCCGCCGTAAGTGCAGGGCGGATATTCGTTGGTTAGGAGAAGCACTTTCACGCGCGTTTGTAGTAGACGTAGGCGCAAAGCAGGGCAAGTCTCGCGCGCGGTGCTGGGAAAGATCGCCTAATTTTTTACCTTCAAAAGCAACACCGGCACGTCCACGGCGTGCCGTACTTTGTCCACCGTAGCGCCGTAGAGGATGTCGCTGATGAAACGATGGCCGTGTGTGGTCATGGCGATCAGATCAATATCCTTTTCGCGGGCCAGTTTAATGATTTCGTCTGATGGTTCGCCGAGGGCGAGAACTGCATCGCAGAAAAAACCGTCATCTATCAGCTCGCGCTGCCGTTCTTCCAAATAAAGTCGGTCCTGCTTCATCTCTTCGCTTTCGGCCAGTTGCAGTTGATTGAAATTGCGCGCGACCCAGCCATCCGCCACATGAACAAGGTGAATGCGTGCGTTAGTCAGGCGAGCCAGCGGTTTGATGTGAGCCAGGATCGTTTCGTCAGCAGAGCTGTTTTCAAGTGGAATAAGAATTTGCTGATACATAACTGCGACTTATTGAGTGGGAGCCGGTATTCCGAGAAAACCATAAAAGGCTTTAAGCACGGGCTCGGGCATAAAAGTATCGAAGAGTAATTTCACATTGAGTGAAATGATGATGATTGCTGTCATCCAGCCAAAAATTTTCACCACAAGTCCGTTGGCAAATTCGCCCATCTTGGCCTTCTCACCGGTGAATCGCATAAGCGGCCAAACCGCAAAACCGAGTTGCATGCTGAGCACAACCTGGCTCGCCACCAGCAACTGAGTGGTTTTTCCTTCGCCGAAAATGCCGATGACGAGCACGGCCGGAATAATGGCGATCAGACGCGTGAGTAATCGTCTTACCCAGGGTGTGATGCGAAAGTTAAGAAAACCTTCCATCACGATTTGTCCGGCCAGCGTTCCGGTAAGGGTGGAATTTTGTCCGGAAGCGAGAAGTGCGACGGCGAAGAGGACGCTGGCGAAACTGACTCCCAGAAGAGGGCTGAGCAATTTATAGGCGTCCTGAATCTCAGCTACATTCTGATGACCGGACCAGTGAAAGGCGGAAGCAGCCAAAACCAGGATCGCGCCGTTAATGAACAGAGCGAACATCAGGGCCACCGTGGAATCGATGGTGGCAAACTTGATCGCCTCACGTTTGCCCCGAGGTGTCTGCTCGAATTTCCTCGTCTGCACAATGGACGAATGCAGATAAAGATTATGCGGCATCACT
The DNA here is from genome assembly GCA_003219925.1 of Verrucomicrobiota bacterium. Lineage (GTDB taxonomy): Bacteria > Verrucomicrobiota > Verrucomicrobiia > Chthoniobacterales > UBA10450 > AV69. Next base: position 5,057 of record QHQU01000007.1, on the reverse strand, counting down.
GTCGCGCCCAGAATACCGATGCTGACGTAGAGCATCTCCTGGTTCAGGATAATGCGCGGGCCCGGGACGAATCCGAGAGCAACTCCGATGATGCTGGGTTTCGAGAGAATCAACTCGATCGCGAAACAGGTACCGATGGTTAGGATGAGCGTGATGACCAGCGCCTCGATGTAACGGAAGCCTTTGTTCTGAAGATAAAGCACAGCGAGCACGTCGAGCGCGGTGATGACACATCCCCAAACCAGCGGAATGCCAAAGAGAAGTTGCAAGCCGATGGCCGAACCGACTACTTCGGCTAAATCGCACGCCGCGATTGCGATCTCGCAAAGAATCCACAATGCCCACACCGTCGGCCTCGAGTAATGATCGCGGCAGGCTTGGGCAAGATCACGTCCGGTAGCGACGCCGAGCTTGATGCAGAGATGCTGCAGCAGGATTGCCATGAAATTCGAAATCATGACGACCATCAGCAGGGCGTAGCCGAATCTTGCGCCGCCAGAGAGATCCGTGGCCCAATTGCCCGGATCCATGTAGCCGACCGCGACAAGGAAGCCGGGACCGGAAAATGCGAACAACTTTCGCCAAAACGAAGCGGTCACAGGAACGACGACGCTGCGATGCACTTCAGGCAGAGAAACGTTTCCGGCTTGTCTGCGCCAGACTCGTTGGCTTGTGGTCAATTCCGGCATTTTCTCAACTTCCTAAAAATTTTGCTCGCGTCCGCCTAAAAAGGTTTTGCGTTGGATGGGGTGGCACGGGCTTTTCATTAAACGATATCATTTTTGCACCAGCATTCTTTCGAACTTCCCGTTCGGCCCGGAATAGAATGGGTAAGGGCGATCGGGATTTTTCGGGCAATAGCGCCAATGTTTGTACATCCAAAGCCACGGTCCCGGCTTCGCGCGCACGATTGGCTCAAATGAATTCCAGCATGCCTGCGCGATTTCGCGCGGGGTTGCATTCGGCCCGAGGTCAATCGGCGAATGAAAAACAACCCGGTAACGTCCCCGCGGCAATGGCTCGCAATGGGCCGGGATAAGCGCGGCTCCTGAGCGTTGCTGCAACCAGGCGTGAGCGGAAGTGACGCTGGTGTGCAATCCGAACGACCGAATGGCTACGGAAGAGGCGCCCGGGAAGACGGTCAGATCAACCAACATCGCTGTCCAACCACCGCGGCGCAGGGTTTTGAAAAGTCGCAGAATTCCCCCGGTGCGCGCGGTAAAGGAATGGCCCGACTGTTCGCGCCAACGGCGGAAAATCGGATCGAGCAGCGAATTCTTGAATTCCTGCGCCACAATCGTTCCGGTGCGTCCAGAAAATCCGCAGCCCAGACTAAGCCATTCGAAATTGCTGTAGTGATAACAGACAACAATCCCGCTTTGATTCGGCGCAAGTTGCGGAAATTCCCCCAAGTAGATGTAACGGGAGAAATTCTCCCGAGTGAGTCGCGGGCTCCACATCAGATCGAGCATGGTCTGGGCGAAATGCTGATACGATTCGCGAACAATACGTCGTTTTTCTGAAGCCGAATATTTTTGGCCGAAGGCGCAATCGAGGTTCGCCAGGGCAATGCGGCGCCCATAGCGATCCAAGAGCGAGGCGAGAGCGCCGAATATTTTTGCCAGAGCGACAACAACAGGCCGCGGCAAAAGAGGCACAAGGCCGGCCGCAATCAGCAGGCCAACGTGCTCCAGGCGGTAGCGCAATTTTTTCCACGCTCGTCTCATAAATAAGTCGGATAAACCCCAGTCGCGTTGGCGTATTTTTGTGCGAACGTACTTGGCCGCCGTCTAAGGTTCGCGCGGCCGCATCTTGTGAAAAGCGTCCTTTTCGTTTGTACCGGTAATGTTTGTCGCAGTCCCATTGCGGAAGGTCTTTTTCGCCGTCTCTTGGGAAATCGCAAGGACATTGAGGTGGCGTCCGCCGGCGTGCATGCAGTGCGCGGGCAGCCACCAAGTTCGCACGCGGTCGATGTCTGCGCCGAGGAAGGCGCCGATATCGGCAACCTGCGGAGCCAGCCCTTGGCCGGCGCATTAGTCGAGCGCGCGACCCATATTTTCGCCATGACCGGGGCGCATGTCGAAGCGATCCAGATGCTTTTTCCAAATGCCGCCGACAAGACTTTTCTGTTGCGCGAGTTTGAAGAAGCCGGCGCAACCTGCTGGCGTGACGTCCCCGATCCGATTGGACTTGGGCGCGATGTTTATAATAGTTGCGCGGAAACCATCAAAAACGCCTTGCCCAGCGTGCTCGCGTTTGTAGAACAGAGCGAAGTAGCCGTGCGCTCGAGCGGGCGAAGCGGCGGCTCTTCCACTTATCTGATGAGCGATATTTCGCATTCGACTGAACCGAGTTTGAGCGCGCCTAGCGGCGGCCTAGGCAAAGTCGATCCGGAGATTTATGACGCAGTTGCCGCCGAAGAAAAACGGCAGCGCGAAAACATTGAGCTGATCGCGTCGGAAAATTTCACCAGCCGCGCGGTAATGGAAGCGCAAGGCAGCGTGTTGACCAACAAATACGCTGAGGGTTATCCCGGCAAACGCTGGTACGGCGGCTGTGAAAATGTCGATACCGTCGAATCGCTTGCGATCGATCGAGCCAGGCGATTGTTCGGCGCAGAACATGTAAACGTCCAGCCACACAGTGGCTCGCAGGCAAACATGGCAGTCTATTTTTCGACCCTGAAAGTGGGCGACAAGATTTTGACGATGAATCTGGCCCACGGTGGCCACCTCACCCACGGACATCCGGCGAATTTTTCCGGCAAATTTTATCAAGTCACGCATTACGGCGTGGCTGAAAAAACCGAGCAGATCGATTACGACGCCCTCGAAAAACTGGCCAACGAAACCAAGCCAGCGATGATCACTGCCGGTGCCTCGGCTTATCCGCGCACGCTCGATTTTCCGCGTTTGCGTCACATCGCCGATGCCTGCGGGGCGCTTCTCTTCATAGACATGGCGCATATCGCCGGGCTCGTCGCGGGCGGCCAGCATCCCAGTCCGATTCCGCACGCGCAATTTGTCACGACGACGACGCACAAAAGCTTGCGCGGTCCCCGCGGCGGGATCGTGTTATGCCAGGAGAAATACGCGAAACAGATCGACTCGATGGTTTTCCCGGGGATTCAAGGCGGCCCGCTCATGCACGTGATCGCGGCCAAAGCCGTCTGTTTTCACGAAGCGTTACAGCCGCAGTTTCGCGCCTATCAAAAGCAAGTGGTGACAAATGCTAAAGCGCTCGCAGCTGGTTTGAGCAAACACGGTTATCGCATCGTTAGCGGCGGAACAGACAATCATCTGATGCTGGTGGACCTGCGCCACAAGGAAATCAATGGCAAACAAGCGCAGGAAGTTCTCGATCGAGCTGGCATTACCGTGAACAAGAATGCTATTCCTTTCGATACCTATCCCATCTTCAAGCCGGGCGGAATTCGCGTCGGCACTCCGGCTGTCACCACGCGTGGCATGCGTGAGGAAGAAATGCTGGAGATTGCCGATCTCGTCGCCGAAGCGCTGCAAAATCGCGATGATAATGCCGCTCTTGAACGGATCCGCGGCAAGGTGCGCGAATTGACGCGACGGTTTCCGTTACCATCGTAGACGCGCGCTTCTTCTCTGGGAACGCACGCGCCCGCGTGCTATCCCCAGTCCGGCTCGGAGCGATGGCGCTCTCGCGATCGCGAACTTTTCCGTGCACCCGAGATTGTTTCGGCGAGGCGCCGAAACTCACACGCCAGACGCGTATGCTCCCCGGAACACAGGCCTTATGGCCTGTGCGCCCAGCGGGTTTGTAACCCGCTGAAGGGACAGCGGACAGAATGTCCGCAGACTGGAAGTCTGTGTTCCGCCGTCCTGTCATTCCGAGCGAAGCCGCTTGTCAGGCCGCAGCTTTATGCGAAGGCTGGAAGGAATCCCGATATGTTAGCTTATGGTTTCACCACGGGATGTCCCCGACTTCAATCGACATGACAAAGGACTCTGACCAAACGAATCCGCTGCGCGAAGGTTTGAGCACCCGCGCGGTGCCGCAACCGTGCGCGATTGTGATTTTTGGCGCCACCGGAGACCTGACCCATCGGAAATTGATTCCGGCGCTGTATAATCTTGCCGCCGCTGGAGAATTGCCACCGGCAGTGACCGTCGTCGGTTTCGCCCGTCGCCCCAAAAGCGACGACGAGTTCCGTAAGGAACTTGAAAAAACCACCAAACAATTTTCGCGTCAGGATATTCGCGAAGATATTTGGAAGACTTTTTCGCAGTCGCTTTTCTACCATCAAAGTGAGTTCGAAGATGAATCGGGGTACCAATCACTCGTGCAACGCCTTGGTAAGATCGACGAAGAACGCGGCACCCGCGGCAACCGTTTATTTTATCTCGCGGCAGCACCGGAGAAATTCGAACCGATCCTGAAAAATCTTAAAGCCGCCGGACTCAATAAAGCGAAGGAGAGCAGCTGGGCCCGGGTCATCATTGAAAAGCCTTTCGGCCGCGACCTCGCTTCCGCTCAGGAATTAAATCGGATCGTGTCGAATGCCTTCGCCGAAAATCAGACTTACCGCATCGATCATTTTCTTGGGAAAGAGACAGCGCAGAACATTCTCGTTCTCCGTTTCGCAAACGCCATCTTTGAGCCTATCTGGAACGCCCGCTACATCGATCACGTTCAGATCACTGCCGCCGAAACACTCGGAGTCGAAGGCCGGGCCGGATATTATGAAACCGCCGGCGCCTTACGCGACATGGTGCAAAATCATTTGCTGCAGCTTCTTTGCCTCATCGCGATGGAAGCGCCCACCGATCTCAGCGCCGACAGCATTCGCGACGAAAAAGTGAAAGTCGTTCGTTCCTTGCGTCGTTATCGCGCAGATGAAATCGCGAAGCTGGTCGTGCGCGGTCAGTACAACAGGGGGGCGATCAATGGCGAGAGCGTTCCCGGTTATCGCGAGGAAGAAAAAGTAGATCCGAAGTCCGAGACTGAAACGTATGTGGCGCTACGATTGCACATCGATGACTGGCGCTGGTCGGAGGTTCCGATCTATCTGCGGGTCGGGAAAC
>QHQU01000006.1 GCA_003219925.1 Verrucomicrobiota bacterium | reverse complement strand
CGAAATCATCAGCCCTAATACGAGCGCTGGCTCGGCTCTGCTCATTCACAATTTACTGCAAATCGCACAACGCGATCGGTTTTTTCTCGCGCTCATTGATGGACGCGATTCGTTCGATGTCCAATCCGTCGATGCCACCACCTTGCAACACTTGCTTTGGGTCCGTTGCGAAAAAGCAACTGAAGCGATCAAGGCCGCTGATTTTCTTTTGCGCGATGGAAATTTCCCCCTCGTCATCCTCGATCTGGTGTTGAATACGGTGGAAGAATTGCGCCGCATTCCAGCGACGAGCTGGTACCGCTTGCAACGATTGGTCGAGCCAGCGCCGACCGCATTTGTAGTATTGAGTCGCCACAACATGGTGGCGAGCGCCCGCACTAAAATCGTGCTGGAAAACCGATGGACGCTTCCCGATTTATCGCGAGACAATCCGGGCGCGCAATTGCATTTCAAGGTCCGGCGGGCAAAAACAATCGCCTCAGCGTTGGGATAAAATGTTCGTCACTATTTTGCTCCCGAATTTTTATCTGCAAGCAATTGCGCGTCATCAACCGAAATTGCGTGAGCAACCGCTGGCTGTCCTCGATGCCACTGCGACAAAGGCGGCGATCCTGCAATTAAACGAAGCTGCCGAAAATGAAGGCGTTCGCGCCGGGATGACCCCGAGCCAGGCCCTGGCCCGCTGCCTTCACTTGGTCATCAAAGCGCGTGCGCGCGATTGCGAACGACAACTCAGCGACATTTTACTGCATCACGCCTTCATGCTCTCGCCTTTCGTGGAAGCCACCGCTCCCGGCGTCTGCACCGTCCAATTCATGCAACCAATTCGTCTCAGTGAAAAACTGCAAAACGTGATCGATTTGCTTGCGCACTGTGATCTGGTAGCCCGCGCCGGAATCGCCCAAAACCCGGACGCAAGTTTTCTCGCGGCCCATCGCGCCGAGCCGGTGCTCGAAATTAAAGAAGCGAAGAAATTTCTTGCGCCGCTCCCAATCGAAACGGTGGCCGTGGAAGCACTTTAGTCTTAGTAGTTCGTCGTTGGCGCTCGACTAATCACAGGGGCCGCTGTGAAAAGCGGCAGAAGACTGCCGCACTCCAAAAGCTGACGCATGTTCGAGACCCTTTTCAATTCGCGAAGCGTCTTGGAGTGCGCCAGCCCTCTGGCGCTTTTGGGAATCAGTAGGCAGTGTCGTGTAAGTGAAAATGTAGGTACAAGGCGGCCGCGACCCTGTCACCCCGTCGTTCAGCCACCGGCATAGTTGGGGTAGCGGTCACGCAATTGTTTGGCGACGTGATCTGCCTCGTCCGTCTTCCCGGCACGACGATAGGCATCGGCCGCTTTGTCAAGTGCGCGAGGAGTGATGGCAGGGTCGTCGTAGAGCAGCGCGACCCCGGCATAAGCTTTGCCCGCGTCGTCAAATCGCTGCCGTTCGAACTGAACATCGCCCTCCAGTAGCCGTGCTTCGGCATTGACCTTGCCTTCCGGCTGCAAAGTCATGATCTCAGAAGCGATTTTTTCAGCATCATCGGGTTTATGAGCGGCGATTTTCGTCGCGCCGAGCGCCAGCAACACTTTTGCCTTCCCGGCCGCGTCGGTCGAGTTTTGCAAATAACGTGAGTAAGCGTTTTCTGCTTCGTCGTAATGCTTCAACTTCCCGGCGACGTCGCCGAGATAAAACCAGAAATCGGGTTTGATGCCCGCAGGATTTTCGGTCCGAGCAAGCACGCCAAGGTACTTTTCCGCCATCAAGTAATTCTTATCGTTGTAATATTCGATCCCGAGCCACTCCAAGACTTCGGCAGGAACATTGGCGTTGCCGCTAGCGGCGAGAAACCCATCTACTTCCGTCATTGTCGCTTTGCGATCGCGCAAATAGTAGTGAGCTAAAATAATGCGGAGAGTAGCAAGATTGTAGTATTGCTCCCGATTCAACCGGCGCGCCGCGTCGAGAGACGTGATTGCGCGTTTGTAATCTTTGCCATCGAATGCAGCCTTTCCGATGTAATAGTTCGCCTGCGCTACCGCGCTACTTTTCGGATACTCCTTGAGTAATTGCTGGAAAGTCTGCGCCATTTCCGGCTCACGATTTAGCTCCCCCAGCAGCAGCGCCTTTTGCTGAATCGCGGCCTCGCGCTCCTTTGCTGCCGGGTAATTCTTGATCAGAAAATTCAAATCGCCGATGGCGGCATCGGCATTCTGGCTTTGTTGAAAGGCGAGTGCGCGCTGGCTGAGAACGCTGGGCGCTTGTGGATGATCGGGAAACGTCTTGAGAAAATAACTCAAGGCGTCAATGCTCTGGGCCACATCTTTAAGCTGAATATGGCACCAGCCTAGTTTATAGGCCGCTTCCGCTCGCAACTTCGGCGTTAACTCGGAGGCACGAAGTTCTTCGTAGACCGGCGCGGCATCAGCAAATCGCTGCTGCTTATAAAGCGCTTCTGCTTTTAACAATTTCGCCTGGTCGGCCCGCTCGCCCGACGGATTGGTTTTAAGAAATTCATCGACTTCCGCGATGACCGCGTTTGGGTCCGAATTATAAATATTGATCAGGCGTTGATAGCGCGCGTCCTTCGCTTCTTCCCGGCTGGGAAATTTCTCGATGATCTCGCGATAAATTCCTTCCGCTTCCTGGGCGTGGCCAAGTTGTCGTTGGGCGTTGCCGACAAGAAGCATCGCTTCTGGTTTCGCTTCGTCCGGCAATTGCTCGGCCGATTTTTTGTAATCTGAAACTACCTGGGCGAATTGTCCGGTTTGATATTCGAGACGAAGCAGACCTGCTTGGGCAACACCTCTCCACTTTCCGGAATCAGAGGCAACGCGTCCCTTTTGCAAGAGAGAGCGCGCTTTTTCCGCCATGGCACTGTCGATCTTGGCCCGATCGGCGACGGAAAGGTCGAGCGCAATCAAACCTGCACGAACGGCTGATTCGGCTCTCGCAGCCGGCTTTTCTGCTTCGCTGGCCAGCGCTTCGTATTGCTTGAGGGCATCAGTTCGCCGACCACGCGCGAGTAACATCGCGCCGGCAGTGGTGCGCGCATCTTCGCGGTATTGACTTTTCGCCTCGGCCACCTGCAGGTAAAGAGTAAGGGCGTCATCCGCGCGTTTGGTGCTTTCGAGGCATCGCGCTTCAAAATATTTGGCCGATAACGCAACCGAGGCGTCCTTCGATTTTGCGGCTGCTTTGTGAAAGAGCGGTTGTGCGGCAGTGAAATCCTTTTGCGAGAAAGCAAGGACAGCGAGGGCATAAGCTGCTGGACCGGCAAATTCGCTGTCCCCAAAATCGTCGAGCACTTTTTGAAAGTTGGTGCGAGCGGAACCATTCTTCCCGAGTAAGCGATAGCTTTCGCCTAATCCAAAATAGGCATTGGCGCGGCCGGAGGCGCCGCCGTAATCATTCAAATACTTTTCGTACTCAGGAATCGCCAGGTCGTACATCTTACGGGCGAAAAGCGCGTTGGCGTACTCGAGCTGCCGTTTGTCATTCGGTTGCTCAGGCGTCGATGGTCTGTCTTCGAGCGGCGGGGGCGCTTCATCGACCGGCAGGGCACGCGGAACCGGCGGTTCGTTAAAAGGCTGAGCGCGCCGAACTTCTTGCGCCAGGGCGGCGCCGCTCATTAATAGCCCCGCCAAAACGAAACCGGCCGCGCGCCGGAACAATTTCATTTCGCAGTGGCGAAGGCGACGTTGGTGATTCCGGCTTCGCTGCAAATGTTGAGCACATTAACCACATTCTTATAAGCGCCGCCTTCATCACCACGAATTACCACTGCCTGGTCCGGATATAATTTCGCCAGGTTTTGCAACAGATCGCCCAACTCCGAGCCCGTCATCGTCCGTCGATTGACGATCACGCTTCCATCGGTCTTCACATTCACCACTACATCGCCCGGTGGCGCCAGTTTCTCCTTTGCGGCCGATGCTTTCGGGACTTTGACATCCAGCTCGTTTTCGTTGCGCGCGGCGCTCCAGGTCAGCAAAAAGAAAATCAGCAGCAGCATTAAGACGTCGACCAACGGAGCGAGCTGGATCCCCGGATGCTGCAACGGCGCGCGGCTGCGGAAATTCATCGGACCAAGAGCAATTAAAACTCCGACTCGAGCAGCGCCGGGGTACGCTCGGAGCCACGAGCAAATTGCAAGGAGAGAAGGGCGAGGATGTGGGTAACCGCGGATTCCAATTCCGAAATTAAACGTTGCGAGCGCCCGCGGAAGAAGGCGTAAAAAATCATCGCCGGAATACCAATGGCCAATCCGGCCGCAGTATTAAAAAGCGCCTCGCTGATGCCGTGGGAAAGCTGCATGTAACGCTGGCTGCCAACATCCGCCCCGAGCGCGCCGAAGGAGCGAATAATTCCGATCACTGTCCCAAGCAGGCCAAGCAACGGCGCAATCATTCCGATATCGGCGAGATAAGTTACGCGGTTATTCAAATTGGAAGCGACGCGAGTTCCTTCGGTCTGGGCAATTTCACGGATTTGCTCGAAGTCGGCATTTGGATTTTTGGTGGTGAAATCGAGAACTTGCTGGACGACGCGGGCGATGGCTTCGCCGTGACGATTGGAAACAGCCAGCAGGCCGAGATAATCGCGTTTCCGCAGCAGCGCATCGGCGGTGGCCATAAATCCATGCGAAACGACTGCGCCGCGGCGAATGCTGAGCAAGTACACGATGACGAGCATGACCGAAATGATTGACAATATCAGGAGCACGACCATTACCGGGCCGGCCTGCGACATCGCATGTAACATGGTAGTGGTTGTTCGGGGCACCTCAGGAGTGACGGGTGCGGGAGTTTGTGCGAGGAGTGACGAGGCGCTGGCCGGCGCGAGAAACAGCCACAAGAATTTTTTCATGCCCAGACAACCGCTACGATAAGCGGCGAGCGCTAGCGCGCAACCAGCGCTCCGTCAAAACGGCGCAAACGGAAGATATGGGCAGGGCGAGTTGCTGGATCGAGCTCGACGTAATTGCGCCCCCCGTACCAGGTATAACGCGAATCATCGAGCAAATCGTGCACTTGATATGGCTCGCCTTCAGTGTGACCGAATAACTCGATTGGCACATCGATCATCGAGTTTTGCCGGCGATAAGGATCGAGATTTACCACCACGAAAACGACGTTCTCTCGTGCCGGCGTCGTTTTGCCATAAAACAGGATCGCTCCGTTGTCTGCGTTGTAGAAACGCAGATTATCGTAGAATTGCAGCGCCCGATTCTGGCGCCGGATGGTGTTCAAGCGCGCGATAAACTCTTTGATATTGCCGGGCGCGTCCCAATCGCGTTCCTTAAACTGATACTTTTCCGAATCGAGGTATTCTTCGCGCCCGGGCAAAGCGGCGTTTTCGCAGAGCTCGAACCCGCTGTAAATCCCGTAGACGCTCGACAACGTGGCAGCTAAGACCGCGCGAATCATAAACGCCGGACGACCGCCACTTTGCAAAATCGGCGGCAAGATGTCGGGCGTGTTCGGCCAAAGATTGCCTCGGAAATACTCGCGCATCTGCGTCTGGGTAAGTTCGGAGAAGTAATCGATCAGCTCCTGTTTCTGATTACGCCAGGTGAAATAGGTATAACTCTGGTTAAAGCCGGCCTTGGCCAGCACCTTCATTATCTTTGGTCGAGTAAAGGCTTCCGATAGGAAAATCGTGTCGGGAAATTCCTCGCGGACCCCTGAAATCAAATACTCCCAGAACGGCACCGGCTTGGTGTGTGGATTGTCCACCCGGAAAATGCGGACGCCGCGTTCGACCCAGAACAAAATGATGCTCTTCATTTCCGCCCATAGCTCCGGCCAGTTCTGGCAGCGAAAATTCAGCGGATAAATGTCCTCGTATTTCTTCGGCGGATTTTCGGCGAACTTGATGGTGCCGTCGGGTCGCTCATAAAACCATTCCGGATGTTCCACCACGTAAGGGTGATCGGGGGAGCAGTTGATTGCGAAATCGAGTGCAATTTCCAGCCCGCGTTTTCGAACTTCCTCTTCCAACCAGGCGAAATCCTCCAGCGTCCCGAGGGCGGGATCAATGTCCTTGTGCCCGCCACCGTTCGGCAAACCAAGATGTCGGTTGCCAATGGCATAAGGCACGCCAGGATCATCAGGTCGAGAGATAACAGAATTGTTTCGTCCTTTGCGGTTAGTGGTACCGATGGGATGGATTGGCGGGAAATAGATGACGTTAAATCCCATTGTTTTGGCGTACTCGATCCGGGGCAAACAATCGCGCAGCTTGGAACCGCGCTCGCCGCTACCCTCGGCGGAACGCGGAAAGAATTCGTACCAAGCCGCAGTCCGCGCTTCCAGACGGTCAACAACCACGCGTGGCGGCGGGGCCCATTGCGTGGCACCGGTCCGATCCGGATAAGTCGCCATCAAAACCTCGAGCTCGCCAGAATGGACCAGCTGATCGACCTCTGCCGGCATTTTTGTTCGCACTGCCTCTGCGATTTCGCAGAGCCGGCTTGCGTCACGCGGATCGTGTGCGCGTCCTGCTGCTTCCTCGATTAGCGCAGCGCCTTCGAGCGCTTCACTGCGCAAGGGAGTAACGCCAGCTTTGAACTTGGTGGAAAATTCATGCTGCCAGCCGGTAAAAACGTCAATCCAAGCTTCCACCGTATATTCGTAAATCGCATTTTCGTAAAAAGTACAGGCCCCTCGCCAGCGGTCGTTATCGATTAATTTCATCGGCGTCTCGTGCCAGCGGGTCTCCCCAACCATGCGCCATTTCAGCGCAGCCGCGACAACATCGTGCCCCTCTTTGAAAATATCGGCTTCGACCATCAGATCTTCACCGATCACCCGCTTGATCGGATAGCGAGCGCCATCGATCAGCGGCTCTAGATTTTCAATGACCGCGCTCGGAAATGCCCGAAGCATGGGCGTTCCATCAAACGAATTTCAGCGAAAGGCAAGTCGGCTTAGTTCGTGCCGCGCGAACCAGCAAGCTCCGTCATCCCAAGGGCAAGCGAGGGACTCACAAAAAATCTAATGATCACGCGATAAAGTATGTGTGACCCGTAGCATGTAGGCGGGATCCTTCACTTCGTTCAGGATGACAATGCGACGGGATCTGGACGCATCCTCGAACGACTCGTCCTGGCGACGGGTGACTTTTTTACGCGTCAAAGTAAAACGCGCACTCGTACAGTCCGGAATTGCGCGTTTCCTGCCGCCGCACTCGTGTTCCGAGAAGCTGTTCGAACATTTCCTGCTCGAGGCGGCCAATAATTGGATATTTATCGAGGACATTCTGGAGCGGCGTGTGGCATTCCAGAATCTGCGGGCCGCCATCGTCGATCGTAAATTGTGACATATAACCTTCTGTATCGCGCATTTTCGCCAGCGATTTAGCCCGCTCCGCCACCGTCGCGCCTTTCACCTTCTCTTTCAGGCTAGCGCACTTCCTTTCAAACAAATTGTAGAGCAATTTTTCCGGCGCGTTCGGCCCATAAATCCCCTGAACCGAATCGAGCAATTCTAAGGTGAAACGATTACTGTCCGCCTGAAAAAGATCCTGCGTGCGGCGGGTCAAACGATAAACCATTTCCGGGCGTCCCATTTTTTGCGGACGGCGCCAGGTATCGAGATAACCGTCGCGCTGCAGGGTGAGGCAATGCTGTTTGATGCCCATGTAACTCATCCGCATGCGATCGACCAATTCGTTGACCGATAGTCCGCGGCTGCGTTTGAGCGCATTTACAATTTCGAGCCGTTGCGTCCGGCCGATCTCTGCCAGCAATCTTTGATTCATGGCCGTTGGGCGGCCACTAGTTTACTGATAATGAGTCCGTCCATGCAACTAAATTCGCGTAAAAACAGGTCACTGTAAACCACTTAGAAGATACGAGTTGCCGTCGCGGCATCGAATAGATGTGTTTTATCCACATTGAGCTCGAACTGTAAACGATGACCGGTCTCGCGATGGTCGAGCGCGCGTTGGCTCCGGCAAACGACAGTGTGCGCGCCGGTCTGCAAGTACAAATTCGTCTCCGCTCCCATTGGTTCCACGATGTCCACGATCGCCGGAAAACTCGCGGTCGTGTTCCCCGTTTTCGAAAGCTGGGCCACTTCGATGTCTTCCGGCCGAATCCCAAGCAGCATTGGTTTGCCCAGAAATTCACGCGCTTGCGGTCGATTGGCGAATCGCACTTGGATTGTTCCACCCTGCATTTCCTTGAACACGATGGCGTCGCGTTCCTGTTTTAATTCGCCGTTGATGAAATTCATCGGCGGGCTGCCAAGAAATCCGGCGACGAAAAGATTGTCCGGCTCATTGTAAAGTTTCAACGGTGTATCGATCTGTTGTACCTTGCCGTTGTTCATCACCACGATCCGGTCGCCCATTGTCATCGCTTCGATCTGATCATGGGTGACGTAAATCATCGTTGCTTGCAAACGCTGATGCAATTTGGTGATTTCGGTGCGCATTTGGACCCGCATTTTCGCATCCAGATTCGATAACGGCTCATCGAACAAAAAAACCTTCGGCTGTCGCACGATGGCGCGCCCTACCGCGACGCGCTGTCGCTGTCCGCCGGAGAGCGCTTTCGGTTTGCGATCGAGCAATCCTTCAATTCCAAGAATGCTCGCCGCATCCCCCACGCGCTTCTTGATTTCGGCTTTGCCGTATTTCCGTAGCTTCAGGCCAAAGGCCATATTATCGAAGACGCTCATGTGGGGATAGAGCGCATAATTCTGGAATACCATCGCGATATCGCGGTCCTTCGGTGCGACGTCGTTAACACGCCGCTCTCCAATGTAGATATCGCCCCGCGAAATTTCTTCCAAGCCGGCAATCATGCGAAGAGTAGTCGACTTGCCGCAACCGGACGGGCCAACCAACACGACGAATTCGCGATCGGCAATTTCGAGATTCACATCCTCGACCGCGGTTACGTGGCTCCCTTTTTCTCCGGGATAAATCTTGTAAACGTGATTAAGAGTGACCTTGGCCATTGCTTGCTCGGTCGCCAGAAAGGGGCCGGCCAGCCAAATTAGCGGGAACGTTCCAGCCCGGTCAAACCTTCTTGGTTTTCACGCAACGCGCCAGGCAATGCTTTGACTCTCATTAACACCGGCCTTCAGGCCGGTGATTCTCCGATCGGGATACACAGGTCAGCCGTTTTAACGGCTTGGCCCCGTTCCGCCGAGCTTCACCGATCGTACTGCCAGAATGAGAAAGCCGTTGAAACGGCTTTTGTCACGACTCGATGTACTCACACCGGCCTGAAGGCCGGTGTCAACGAGAGGATGGGCTGCTGAACGGCAGCGCAACGACTTCGACAGTTGTTTCCGCGCCGTCTGCCAACGTGACTAACGACGTGCCGGGTTCCGTATAACCGCGCTTTATCATCGCCAGAGCGATGTAAGAGTTCATCCGCTGGGAAAAGATCGCGCTCGTTACGCGGCCAACCACCTTTGTTCCGGCGCGCACCTCCATTCCCGGAACTAGTGCGGTTTCCGAAGTCAGACCGCACAGACGCTGCCGGCTTTGGCCGCTCATTTTCATTCGCGAGATCACTTCCTGCCCGATGTAGCAGCCTTTTTCGTAATCAATGGCGCGCGCTTGGAGATTGGCTTCCGGCGGAATGATTTCGGGCGTGAGTTCGCGCCCCCAGCGTGGAATTCCATTTTCGACCCGCAACACTTCCCACTCGCTTTCATCGATCGCTCGATAATCGGCAGCCAGAACGTTCCTCGTTTTCTCTGCTCCAGCCGATTCAACCCAGAGGTCCCAGCCCTGACTTCCCAGCCGCCGCGAGCGAGGGCAAAACTTTGCTCCCGCTGTTTTCGGCTCTGACTCCGCCAGCACATGAAAGAGCGCAAACTGATCCGTCACGTCTTCAATGACAACGTCGTCGGCAATGATGTAGCGCTCGAGCCGGAATCGTAATTGCTCGCGCAATTTCTCGTCGGCGTCGATCCAAATATCGTTAGGTGTGGCAAACAAAAAGAGATGCGCATCGAGATGACCTTTGGCATTGAGCACGCATGACTCCTGTGTCGCCTCTGCCCTGGCTCTGCGGACGTCGTTGGTGGTTTGTCCGTTCAGAAACCGAACTCGGTCGGCTCCAGTCAGGCGCAACTTTGCGCGGGCGGAAAGATCGAAGAACGCCGGGGCCATGTGACCGATCAATAATCGGTCCGTCGCAATAAGCGACTGAAGAATCCGCGCTTCGCCTCTTCTGGTTCGGAATCACCGTTCGAAGGAGTCTCGGGTGGAGTCGTCGTTTCCTCCGGCTCCGGCTCCGTTTGACGTGGCGTCTCAAGATCGGCTGGCTTGGGCCGTTCTTCGGCAACCGGCTGTTCTTCTGGAGGAGCTGGTTCAGGCTCCGCCATTTCCGGCGTTTGCACAAATGGCAGAAAACGCCGGGCGATTGAGGAATAATCATCGTCGCCCCGGCCCTGCCGCGCTTCATCGAGCAAGCGATCACGCGTCGCACCCGCTACTGTCAGATCAAGGTCGAAGTGGCGGCCCATCCGATTTGCAATCTGCATATCTTTAAGCATGTGCTTGACGGAAAAATGCGGTTCGAAATCCGCCGAGATAATCCGCGGCACTTTCAAATCAAGCGTGCCTGAATTGCTGGAATTTTGCTTGAGGGCATCGGCAAATTTTTCCAATGGAATGCCCGAATAATGCACAATCGCCATCGCTTCTGCGGCCCCTTGCACGCTCGCCGCCGTTACCATGTTGGTTGCGATCTTGATGATGCTGGCGTCGCCGATTGCGCCGATGTCCACGATCGCTTTGCTGCTCGCCTGCAGTAGCGGCCGCACTTCATTAACAGCCGCTTCGTCGCCGCTAACGTAATACACCAGCTGACCCTTCTCTGCCCCCAGTTTGCTGCCGGTAAATGGCGCTTCCACTAAACGGGCGCCGCGCCGTTCCACTAATGCAGCCGCTTCGCGCATGGTGTCAGGTGAGACCGTCGGATGCGCAATCACAATATGGCGAGGCGTAAGCGACATCGAAATGGTCTGGATCATCCGCATCAGCGCATCGTCGTCGGAGACGAAGATCTGGAGGTAATTGCACGTCTGCGCCAATTCGGCCGGGGAACCGACAAAGTTGGGCACTGGTCGCGGGGTGCGGTTCCAAACGAAGACCGACAGGCCCTGATGCCGCAAATGGTCGGCAATGCGACGGCCAATAATGCCAAGGCCAATAATCCCAACGCTCTTTCTAATAGTACGCGTCATGTCCGTGCCCTCTGGAAACTGCGATTAAACCTATCGCCGTGCAATTCTATTCATTTGACCACAAACCGGGTGCGCTGTGCCAGTTCCGACTCCAAGGCGGCAACGACTCTGCGCCGCTTCTCTGCCGCAATGCGGGCCGAAATTTCAGGCGTTGCTTCTGCAAGGGTCAGCGGCCGTGCGGGATGGACATCGGTCACTTGAAGCGCGTGAAAGCCCAAATGCGATTGCAAAAATCGTGGAGGAGCATTGGGCAGCAGTTGTTCCGCGGCCTCGAAAAATTCTGCCGGCATCCGACTGGCCGCGAAAAAACCGAGATCGCCACCGTGCGTTTTGCTCGCTTCGTCTTCGGAAACTGCGGCAGCGAGTTCGCCAAAATCCTCCCCCCGGCCCAAACGCACGGCGATATCCAGGATCGTGCGTTGCTTCGTTTGGATGAGCTCGGGGGTTGAGCCCTCAGGCGCAGCCAGAAAAATGTGTCGGGCGCGAATTCGTATTGGTTGCATGAATTCGGCTTGGTGCTGCTCGAAATAATTCTGAATTTCCGCATCCGAAACGACAACTTGCGCAGCAATTTGATTCTCAATCCAGGCTTCGCCGCGGATCGCTCCGGCTAACGCTCGTCTGAGAGTTCGTTGTGAAACCCCGCTGTGCTGCAGGGCTACGCGAAACTGACGATCGTCCGCAAATTGATTCCGCAAAGCGACCAAAGCCCGCTCGGACTCGTTGGTTGTAACCGCATTCGTTGGCAATGCTTCGCCTGCAATCAACTCCTCACGGAGCGCGACTCGCTCAGCTTCATCAGAATCTTCCCTTCCTGCGCAAAATTGTTTCTCTCGGAGACGTGCCCCAAGATCCGCCTCGAAGACTCCCCTTTGCCCCACCAGAGCAATCAATTTGCCGCGCTGAAAAACTTGGCCAGCGACCTCATGAACCACAGGAACTCTGGCAAGCCAGTCACTGGCTAGTGCGCCAGCCCCGATTGCGATTAACGCGAGAAGCGCATTTTTCATTTCAATTCAAATTGCACCAGATCGTAGAGCGCGACC
>QHQU01000305.1 GCA_003219925.1 Verrucomicrobiota bacterium | reverse complement strand
CTGGTGAATGAAGCATTCGTCATCGTGGGCGATCTGGGCTTCGAACCTGCGGGGCCAGTCACCAAGGTTACCGAAGTGATCGGAACCGACCGGCTACGCGTTGGCAATGAACACGGGACGCAATCGTTGGTGCTGCAACGTTCCGCGCAGCTGACCAAAACGGCGGTGAAACAAGGCGACGAAGTGCGGGTGGATTCCAATTATCGCATGGCGCTGGAGATGATGTCAGCGCCCGGCTCGCACGAACATTATCTCGATAACGTCCCGGAATTGCCCTGGTCGAAAGTCGGCGGGCAGGAGCGAGCGATCGACGCGATCAAGGATGCGATCGAGCTGCCGCTTTTGCATCCGCATTTGTTCGAGAAATTTCACCATGCCACTCCGAAAGGATTTCTCCTTTACGGGCCACCCGGGTGCGGCAAGACGCTGATCGGGAAGGCGACGGCGTACAATTTGACGCAGCAGTTGCGCGAGAAAGCGGCCGAAAAAGAGGTCCGCGAGTACTTCATGCACGTAAAGGGGCCGGAGATTCTGAACATGTGGGTAGGCGAATCAGAGCGGATGGTGCGCGAAATTTTCGCGACTGCGCGCGAAAAACGCCGTGAAGGATTCATGCCGTTCCTGTTTATCGACGAAGCGGAAAGCATTCTCGGAACGCGGCGCGCCTCGCGTTACTCCAACATCCTCTCGACTCTGGTACCGATGTTCTGCTCGGAGATGGACGGGATTGATTCACTAAACGACGTCGTCATCATTCTCGCATCGAATCGCGCCGATTTAATTGACCCAGCGATTCTCCGGCCCGGGCGCATCGACCGAAAAATCAAAGTCGACCGTCCGAACAAGGAAGGGGCGCGGGAAATCTATCGGATTTATTTGACCAACGATTTACCGTACGACGGCGCACTGGCCAAAGAGGCTGACAATATTGGGGCGGCGATTGAAAAGCTAATCGAGCGGCTTGTGGATTGGCAGTTTGCCAAGCGCGACGAGAACAAATTCCTGGAAGTGACATTGCGCAGCGGGCGCAAGGAAGTTTTGTATCGCTGCGATCTAATCAGCGGCGCCATTATCGCATCGGTGGTTGAGCGGGCCAAAGGGATGGCGATCAAGCGGGCGATCGCGAGCCAGAGCGCGTCTGCCGATTCCTCTGTAGCCGGCGTCGCTGACCCCGAATTCTCCGGAATCACCGAACAAGATTTGCAAATGTCCTTCCAAGCCGAATACGCCGAGAATGATATTTTCCCGCCGACCGACATCACGGAAGATTGGTTGAAGCTAATCGATTACGACCCGGAGTACGTAGTGAAAATTGCGCCGGTGCGTCCGAATGCAGCTCAGCGTGGCGCGAATCCTGGCGGGGTGATCTGATTGTTCGGGGGAGCGTAGGCTGTCAGCCTGCAGTTTTCGGCAGCTTGCCGAAAACATTTCGAACATTTCGGCCTACAAGCTGCCGGGCGCAGCGGGCTAGCAGCCTGCGCTCCCCCGAACACAGAAGAATTCTTTGAACTTTCACCGTCGTGTCGGATAACTTCGGCTGTGAAAACGACTCTCCGTTTTTTCCTCTTTGTCTGCTTGATCGGCTCGATTCAATTGTCTTTCGGCCAAATATCTTCCCCGCGCGAAAGGCCCGACGTCTCAAATAAAGCTTTGATTACAAAAACGGCGCCGCCCATCACCACCGAAAGCAAAGCATCCGCGGCGGACTCCCCCGCGTTGCACAAACTCGCCGACGACTATTACAACTGGCGCAACGAAAATTATCCTGTCGCCAGTAGCGACGCGGGTCTGCATACCTGGGACAATCGCCTGACAGATTATTCGGCCGCCAAGATCGCCCAGCGCGCGCAGCACGTGCGCAAGTTACTCGATCAAGTGCGGGCGATGAAGACTGAGAAATGGGCCAAGGATGATCGGATCGATTGGCTGCTCTTTCGCGCGCAGCTCGAAGAAGTCGACTTTGGGGAACGTGTTCTGAAATTCGAGCACACGAACCCGCTCACGTATGTCGGCGAATGTAGTAGCGCCATTTTTTCCCTGCTGAAAAAGGAATATGACGCTCCCCGGAACCGTGCGCTTTCCGCCGCCGCGCGATTCAAAGCAATGCCAGGGTTGTTCGCGGAAGCGGAGAAGAATTTGCAGAAACCAGTAAAACTTTACGCTCAACTCGCGATTCAGTCGGCGCGTAATATCGATCCGCTTTTTAAGGAAAGCACAGCGCCATTGACAAAAGGTTTATCCGAGGCGGAACGCGCGGAATTCGAGAAATCACGCGATAACGCGCTCACTGCCATTCATGGGTTTGCCGATAGATTGGAAAACAAAATGCCGCAGATGGTGGCCTTCGCTCCGATGGGCGAGGTCAATTACAACTATTACCTGAAAAACGTCCTGCTCTTGCCCCTAAATGCAGTACAGGTGGAGATGCTCGGCCGCGCCGAGCTGGCCCGTTATCGCGCTCTCGAAGCGCTACTACCTGATCCATCCATGGCCGATCCCAACCCGGCCCGCGCGAAAAGTATTCCGCCCGATCAAGAAGCGTTCCTGAAAGCGTATGAAAGCCGCGAAGCAGAGATGATCGACTTCTTGAAATCGCATCAGCTCATTACTTTGCCGGATTACCTCGGCAGGTTTGAGATTCGGCAATTGCCGGAAGCGTTTAAGCCGACGAGTCCGGGCGGCTTCATGAATCCGCCTGGTCTTTACGATAAAGATCCAGCCGGTTTCTTTTTCATTCCCACCTACAACCCGGAGTCGAAGAATTTTTACATCCGCGCGGCGATTGAAGATCCGCGGCCGATCCTTGGGCACGAAGGAATTCCCGGTCACTTTATGCAACTCTCAATCGCGAATCATTTACCTGACGAGATCCGGAGGCAAAATCAGAACGGCGTCTTTGTCGAGGGCTG
>QHQU01000304.1 GCA_003219925.1 Verrucomicrobiota bacterium | reverse complement strand
GCACGTGCTTTTTGCAATGCATTTCGGCAAGTTACGCTGTCGGCGGATGCAAAACGAATCGAAAAAGTCCCGGGGTAGGGGAGTAATTGCCCGCTATCGCGAATATCTGCCAGTGGGCCAAGCGACTCCAGTCGTCACGCTCGGCGAAGGCTCGACTCCGCTAATCGAAACACCAAAGCTCTCGGAGCGGATTGGGGCTCGCGTTTTCGTCAAATACGAAGGCTTAAATCCGACTGGCTCATTTAAGGACCGCGGCATGACTGTTGCAGTTTCCAAAGCGCTCGAACGCGGAGCTACGGCTCTGATTTGCGCTTCGACGGGGAACACTTCCGCCTCCGCTGCGGCCTACGCGGCCCGCGCGGGCATTCGTTGCGCGGTGATTTTGCCGGCCGGGAAAATTGCCAGCGGCAAAATGGTGCAGGCAATCGCTCATGGCGCGCGAATCGTATCGATTAAAGGTAATTTTGATGACGCCCTGCAGATCGTTCGCGAACTCGCAAAGAACGGTGAGTTCGCAATTGTAAATTCAATTAACCCCGACCGGATCGCTGGACAAAAAACTGCTGCGTTCGAAACCATCGATGAACTCGGGGATGCGCCGGATATTCACATTCTTCCACTCGGGAACGCCGGAAATCTTACTGCCTACGCCGCTGGATATTCCGAATACAAAAAACTTGGCAAATCGGGTGGGCTCCCGCGGATGATTGGAATTCAAGCGGAACATGCTGCGCCGATATTTCATCGACGCGTGATTGAGAAGCCTGAAACAATTGCGTCCGCCATTCGCATCGGAAATCCCGCGAGCTGGGAATTAGCGCAGCGCGCAATTGACGACTCAGGGGGCATGGTTGAGATCGTGACCGATCGCGAAATTCTGGAAGCGCAATCATGGCTCGCGCAAACAGAAGGAATTTTTGTTGAACCGGCGAGCGCTGCTCCCATTGCCGGATTGTTTAAATTTGCGCGCGAAAAACGGCGAGATTTGATTCCAAAGGACGCGACCGTTGTCTGCACTTGTACCGGCCACGGCTTGAAGGACCCAGAGATCGTGTCAGCTAAATTTTCCGAAACCGCGCCCGTGGCGCCGAACATCCAGGCCGTGCGCGAAGCAATCACACGCAGTTGACAGGAAGCCGACAACATCGCAAAGCCTCGTCTGGCGTGCCGCTCCAGCTTTTATCAAACACCGTGATTTCACGATGCGCCTGATCGTTCAAAAATATGGCGGCACTTCGGTGGGCGATGCCGCCAAAATTTGCAATGTAGCGCGACGCCTTTTGGAAACGCAGCGCGACGGTTGCCGCGTCGTCGCAGTCATTTCAGCAATGGCCGGCGTAACTGATAATCTGATCAAGCTGGCGCGCGAAGTCTCGCCGCAACCGACCCCACGCGAACTCGATCTTTTGCTCGCCACTGGCGAAAGCGCGGCGAGCGCGCTGATCGCAATGGCAGTCAACGCCCTCGGTGGCCGCGCTGTTTCTCTGACCGGCGCGGAAGCAGGCATCCTGACCGACCGCGTCCACAGCAAAGCGAAAATCGCGAACATTAGTCCGAGGCAAATCCATTATCTTTTGAATGAGGATTACATCGTCGTCGTCGCCGGATTTCAGGGACAAACGAACGAAGGCGAAACGACGACACTTGGTCGCGGCGGCTCGGATTTGACTGCCATCGCGCTGGCTGGAGCACTAAACGCCGACGCCTGCCAGATTTTCACCGATGTCGACGGCGTATTTACCTGCGATCCGCGCCTGATCGGCGACGCAAAAAAAATCGATGAAATTTCCTACGATGAGTTGCTGGAAATGGCGGGCGCGGGTTCCAAAGTGATGCAATCGCGCGCCGTCGAATTCGCGAAAAAATTCTCTGTTCCGTTTGAGGTCCGCTCCAGCTTGCACGATGCCGCTGGAACGCTGGCGAAAGAGGAGACGGCCAACATGGAAGATGTCGTCGTGCGCGGAGTCAGCATCGACCGTAAACAGGCCAAGCTTACCGTCGATGATGTGTGCGACGAACCTGGAATCGCCGCACGGATTTTCTCGACGATTTCGGAAGCGAACATCGTCGTCGACATGATTGTGCAAAGCGTTTCTGAATACGGAACGACCGATCTCTCCTTCACGATTCACGAAAACGATCTCGATCTCGCAAAAAAATTACTCACACCGATCGTTGCCGAACTTAGAGCAGCGCAGCTAATCGCCAAAAGCGGCGTCGCCAAGCTCAGCGTAGTCGGGATCGGGATGCGTTCGCATTCGGGCGTGGCCGCGAAATTTTTCGACTGTCTCGGCCGCGGCGGAATTAATATTCAGTTGATCTCGACTTCCGAAATAAAAATCGCGGTCGTTATTAATGAAGCCGAGGCTGATCAAGCTGCGCGATTAGCGCATGAAGCATTCGGTCTGGCTCGACTTGGACCGGTCGTGACCGCAATTTGAAGCTGTAGCCGCGGTCGCCGGCCG